>NZ_JAMPKB010000062.1:0-33790 GCF_039961925.1 Trichocoleus sp. DQ-U1
CATCGACAGAGCAAAAAAGTTCTTCTAGACTAAGCATGGGACGAGCCTGTAAAGCTGTTGTGTGATGACTTTTAGCTTACTCGCTTGTCCCCTCCTTATCCCGAACTCAGGTTAAGTTAAGAGTGTTACGGATTTGGCTAGCGAGACGGTTGAGCAAGTTTTCCCGCCTTGCCTGTTCTCTTAGTCGCGCCTCACCTTCGCGCAGTGCTTCTTCCGCCTGTCGGCGAGCGGTGATATCCGTAATCATCGCAAAGGCTCCAGCATAATTCCCTGCTGAGTCGAAGATGGGAGAGGTCGAAACAATTGCCCATCGAAACGAGCCATCTTTGCGACATAATTTAAAATCAATCTTGGCCTCGATACCTTGGCGGCGAAGCTCGACTTGGCGAGCCGCGATCGCTTTCCCTTCATCATCCATGAAATCAAATAGCGACTTACCCTGCATCTCCTCAATGCTGTAGCCAAGCATTTCTGCCAGTGTGCGATTGACAAAAATCGTCTTGCTTTCAGCGTCGATCACCCAAATTCCTTCTAAGGCAGTCTCAATAAAGTGACGATAATGCTCTTCGGATTCTCGTAGCGCCTCCTCAGCCGCTTTACGCTCGCTGATATCCCGCGAGACGCCGACTAGACCTATGACATTTCCAGAAGCATCACGCAAAACGCTTTTTGTAGAGAGATAAATCTTGGTGATTCCCATGATGGTGACAACTTCCTCAACCATTTCCGGTTCACCCGATGTCATAACGCGGCGGTCAGTTTCGTTTATCTGACGGGCAATCTCAGGCGGCAACAACTCGGTATTATCCTTGCCGATAATTTCCTCTACCTGCCGATTGAAAATCGTGCCAACACCTGAATTCGCCATCACCACCCGGCATTGTAGATCTTTGACAAAGATGGCATCGGGTGTTCCTTCAATAACTGCCTGCAAGAGGCTATAGCTCTGTTCGAGCGCCACCTCGGTACGCTGGCGCTCTAGCATTTCTTCCTGCAATTGCTCGTTGGCTTTCCTAAGTTCAGCCGTCCGCTCTTCGACCCTGATTTCTAGCTCAGCCTTTGCCTTTTTTAGGGCTTGCTCTGCCTGGTGACGCTCGGTAATGTCAATCCCCGTACCGATGATCTACTTGACCCCACCAGAGGAGTCAAGCAGCGCCGTATTCGACCAAGCAATCAAACGGCGATCGCGATCGCGCGTTAACCAATAGTTGTCATATTGGTTTGGAAACTGACCCGCTTGAAGATTTTTGAAGACCGCTTTGACAGATTCCACTTCTTCTGGCAGCAGAAATAAATCCCAGAATGGTCTGCCTTTGACTTCCTCCGCCGAGTAAGCAGTGGTTTGCTGGCAAGCTTGATTAAAAACGACAATTCGCCCCTGGGTATCGAGAACCACTACCAAAGTTGCTGCTGTATCTAGAACAGCGGCGACGAAGTTGCGCTCGTCCGGCAACACTTCCTCGGCGTTGAAGGTTACACGACTTTCTGACATATTTTTTGAGATGCTTATTCAGAATTTGTTGATTCTACATGATGGTGCTATTGGTTCAGATTCTTCAGCTACAAAAATTTGGATTAAAACTGTTTAACCAAGACTTGTGTTTGTGGGAAGCAAATTACAGCAGGCGAATCTTAATTTGACTTGGCTAGAACCGATTTCGCAGACAAACCTGACTGCTTAATCGGAAGGTAAATTGCAAATTCTGTTCCTTCATCCATCTGGGAACTCACCATAATTTTTCCATGATGCTTTTCCATAATTTGATAGGAAATTGAAAGTCCTAAGCCAGTTCCCTTTCCGACATCTTTAGTTGTAAAAAACGGGTCAAATATTTTCTCTAGAATTGGTTGTGGAATTCCAGAACCATTATCCCGAATTCTCACGATTATCTGATTTTTTCCTAATACTTGGCTAGAAATAACAATTTGTTTATCTTCCCGCTCTTTCTGAGCCAGCAGTGCATCAATCGCATTACTCAGGATATTCATAAATACTTGATTGAGCTGTGCAGGATAACACTCAACAAGAGGTAACTTGCCATAGTGTTTAATCACATTAATCTCTTTTTTGAGACGGTTATTTAAAATTAACAGCGTATTGTCCATGCCTTCGTGGAGATCAACGGCTTTCATCTCCGCTTCATCAAGACGCGAGAAGTTCCGTAAGGATAAGACTAGCTCGCGAATTCGCTGCGTCCCTATCTTCATAGAAGACAGCATTTTGGGTAGGTCTTGAGCGATAAATTCTAGGTCAATTTTCTCTACAAAACTCTGAATTTTAGGCGCGGGATTAGAATATTGTTGCTGATAAAGTTTCACTAAGTTAAGTAAGTCTTGAACGTAGTCGTTCGTGTGTTGCAGATTGCCGTGGATAAAGTTAACCGGGTTATTAAATTCGTGGGCAATGCCAGCAACCATCTGACCGAGGCTGGACATTTTTTCGGCTTGAATCAGCTGAGTTTGAGTTTCTTTGAGTTCTTGCAATGTTTGTTCCAGTTGCAAGGCTTTATCTTGGGCAAGATGGGCGGAATTACTAGCGTCGGCGTAGAGTTCAGCTTGGTTAATTGCGATCGCCATCTGATTAGCGATCGCGCAAAGCAGTGCCACATCAGCATCCGTCCAAGGTTTTGCTTCTTGGATGCGATTACAAATTATTAAGCCAATCCTACCGAATTGTGTTTGAAGTGGTAGCCCTAACACAGAAGCCGCACCCGTTGTCAATAACAGCTGCTGTAACGGCAGATCGTTGTTTAGAGTCTTGACATCATCGACGCGAACAATTTCTTGGCGCAGGATTTTCTCAGTAAAGGCACCAAAGGCTTCATCCGGGAAAAAACCCACCCAACTACGAAGATCGGTCTTTTTGGCTTCCTTCACCGCTTCCCAACTAACAGGCTCCATGTCAGGACGGTACCAGGAAAAGATGCACGTATCTAGGTGTAACCGATGATAGATTTCATGAACAGCCGTCTCTAGAATGGTATCCAGTTCTAAAGAGTTACGGATCTGGCTAGCTAAATGATTGAAAAGTTCTTCTTGAGCCGCCAGTTCTCGGAACCGGGCTTCCGATAGCCGCAACGCTTCTTCAGTGGCTTTGCGATCGGTGATGTCGGAGCAGATTGCTAAATACTGGAAAGGGTTTCCTCGCTCGTCCATAACAGGAACGATGGCAGTATCAACCCAGTAATAAGTTTCATCTTTAGCTCTGTTCTTAATTTGACCTCTCCAAACCTTGCCGCTAGAAATTGTTGACCAAAGCTTCCTAAAAAATTCTTGTAAATGATAACCTGAATTAAGAATTCGATGGTCTTGTCCTATGAGTTCTTTTGGGGAATATTTGGATATTTCACAAAATTTATCGTTGACATAATTAATCATTCCTCTTCGATCGGTGATAGCAACAATCGCCGCCTGATCTAAGGCAAATTTGACGTCAGACAAATCTTTGAGCGATCTTTGGAGTGCTTCCTCTGCCTGCTTGCGTTTAATCCCTATGGCAATTTCATCTGCGGCAAATTCTAGCGCCTTGAAAATAGATTCGCTCAAGGTATGGCGGGTAAACATGGCAATCACCCCTACGAGCTGACCTTCGATTGTTAAGGGATAGCCAGCAAAAGCAACCATTCCCTCTCGCTTCGCCCAATCTTTATCGCTAACACGAGGATCGTCAAGGACAGAATTCGTGAAGTGTGGTTTTCGCTCTTGGGCAATCAGACCGATTTTGAATTGTCCGACTTTAACGCGGCGATGATTGCCGTTTAGGTGAGTGTATATCCCTGCACTAGCTTGCAGCTCTAGTACGTTTTCCTCAACATTGAGCATCCAAATGCGGGCGAATGCTGCATCTAGGTGTTTAACCACAGCCAAGACGCAGCGTTGCAGGATACCTTGTAAATCGCTTTGAGTGAGAGCAGATCCAATATCAGCACGAAATGCGGCTAGTCTAGCTCGCTCTGCTAGGGCTTTTTCAGCAGCTTTCCGCTCAGTGATGTCGTGGAAGTAGACAGAAAGCCCCTCTTCACTGGGGTAGGCACGGACTTCAACCCAGATATCGAGAGCTGGGTAAAATTCTTCAAACGTGATAGAGACTTGTTCAGCAGCACTCTGGTGATATTGATTGTAAAAATTTGACCCAATTGCAGCGGGAAACCGATCCCAAATATTCGTGCCCAGAAGTTCGGACCGGGTTCTCTGTAAAAGTAGCTCCGCTTGCTTGTTGATATAGGTGAACTGCCACTGATGGTTGAGGGCATAAAAAGCATCCGTGATGCTTTCAAGAACCTTGAAGACTCGCCGGTTTGATGAGTGTAATGCCTCTTCTGTTTGCTTGCGATCGCTAATATCAAAGATTGCCCCGTTTAGACACAGAAGCTCTCCGGTGGAATTGAATATGCCCTGACCTTTCTCGTAGACCCATCGGATACTTCCATCGGCTCGAATGATTCGGTACTCAATGATAAAAGGCTGTTTTTTCTGCACAGCCTCCTGGATAAGCCTGTCCACTATCGCGGTATCTTCAGGATGAATAATACTGGCAAAACTGCGAACTTGATTGTGAATAAAGTCTCCAGGCGGATAACCAGAAATTTCTGCGATCGCATCGCTGATAAACTCCATCTTCCAGTCGTCATCGCAGCTACACCGATAGATGGCACCTGGAATATTAGCAACCAAAGCTCTGAATTGCTGCTCGCTTTCCTGCCGTGCTGTTTCGGCGTGTATGCGATCGCTAATGTCACGGGCAACCGCATAGATTAAACCTTCTGGAGCAAAGGGGACGCACGTCCACTCCAGCCATTTATAGGAACCGTCTTTACAGCCGTAGCGGTTTATAAAGGAGCTAACCATGACTCCGCTAGCAAGTTTCCTTGCCTCAGCAATGCTGGTTGCTCGATCTTCAGAATGAATAAAATTCAACAATGGCTTTGCTAAAATTTCTTCGCCAGTGTAGCCAAGTGTTGTTTCAAAAGCTGGGTTTATCTGCTTAAAATAGCCGTCAAACCCGACGACACAAAGCATATCGAATGAAAGGTTGAAGAAGCGATGAAGCTGTGCTTGGGTTTGCTTCAGTTCCTGGGTGTAGGTGCCGACGCTGCGGATTAGCTGGTTGAGGGAGGTTGTCAGGCGTCCAACTTCATCCTCGGTAATTACGGGTGCCTGAAGAGTAAAATTTGCTTGTTCGGTAACTTGCTGAGCAATTTGAGTTGCAGTTTCCAGAGGATGCGCGATCGCTCGACTGGAATAGCGGGCGATTATCGCGGCGATCGCCATTGACAGCAACATACTGGTAACAATTATCTGGATTCGCAGTTTCTCTACCTGCTGTAAAGCGATCGCTGTTTCTTCCTCATCGTGATTAGCAACCTCAATCAATTTTGTTAAATCATCTGAGAGACTATCAAACTTAAGCGCCTCCTGAGTATTGGTAAAATTCAGCAAGGAATTTTGGATTATTAGAACTGTTTCAGGCTGCAACCCACCATCTTTATCAATTTTCTTTAAGATTACATTTAGGTTTTGGCTATAAACTTCTACAGTTCCGTCGTAAGTTTTCAACCAATTTTCGACTTCTGCAATCTCTTGAGCTGAATGCTTGAATAATTGAGATTCATTACCAAATAATTTTACTTGTGAATAAAGTTTTTCAACCTTTTCAATTTTCTCTACTAAGCGCAAAACTTCGCTGTGAAACTCTTTTGGTTTTCTTAACTGATAAATTAACTGTTGCTGCTGGTTTCTTGCTTCTAGTACAGCAATTTTCAAACTACTCAAAAGATAAGCTTCTTGCTGTGCATATTTGAGTTGCTGGGACATCTGTCGCTGGTAATATTCGCCAACGAGCAGCCCTGCACTCGCCCCCAAAGTTGCTATTCCAATGGCAACTGCATATCCATAACCAATTTTCTGCCGGATACTTAAGCAACGGATTAGCTGTTTTAGCCAATTATTCGGAGGTCTTTTAGAATGGTTTTCCGGAACAAATACATGATCTAATTTTATTTCCTCTTCAGACACTTTTGGCTTGAAAGACTGCATCAACAGAAAACCTCCGTAACTACCATTAATTTAGGCAATTCGTAAAATACTCATTTTTGCCTGAGAAGCTTCGTTTATTTATAAAAAGTTAGTAATATAAAGTTTTGATGAAGCGAATTAACGCTGTATACCTACGCACAAATAAAGTTAATAAATAGGGTGATACTGATAGTGACAAGTATGAATATTTAAAATCATCAAACTAAAAGGGTCTAATTGGAATCAGCAAAATAGCTGAATCTTAATATTTATCAAAAAACCACTGTGCGCTCTCAGGAAAATTACGACACAGAAGCGTGCAGGACGTTGCTAGAGAGCTTGGCGATCCGATAAGCTTTTGCAAAATGCCTCTGAACTGAGTGCGCTGCACCCAGACCTGTCAATGACTAATACTCCTTCACTGATAAGCCAAGATGCTGGGACGACAGGAGCGATCGCTTCTACCGACACATCCATTTGGCCTAACCTGCTACAACAGCTACTCGATCGGCAATCCCTGCCTCATGACCAAGCCGCCTCTCTCATGCAGGCATGGTTAAACGAGGAAATTCCACCAGTGCTATCGGGGGCGATTTTAGCCGCCCTGCAAGCAAAGGGGGTTTCGGCAGACGAACTCGCTGGGATGGCTCAGGTGTTGCAGTCTCAATCCTCCCCACTCAGCCCACTCGTCGAGAAGGCGAAGCGCCCACAGTCCCCCATCCTCACTCCAGTCATTGACACCTGTGGAACTGGTGGAGATGGGGCATCAACCTTTAATATCTCTACCGCTGTTGCCTTTGTAGCCGCTGCTGCTGGCGTCTCAGTTGCCAAACATGGCAATCGCTCGGCTTCGAGCAAAGTTGGATCGGCGGATGTCTTGGAAGCGCTGGGAGTTAACCTAAACGCCAGCAGTGAGAAAGCACAAGCCGCACTAGAAGAAGTCGGGATTACCTTTTTATTTGCACCCGGTTGGCACCCAGCGCTCAAAGCGGTGGCATCGCTGCGGCGAACCTTGAAAGTGCGGACGGTCTTTAATTTATTAGGCCCATTAGTAAATCCGTTACGCCCTACCGGGCAGATCATTGGGGTGTGCGATCCTAACCTGGTCGTGACGATTGCCCATGCTTTAGGACAGTTAGGAACTCAGCAGGCAATTG
The DNA here is from genome assembly GCF_039961925.1 of Trichocoleus sp. DQ-U1. Taxonomy (NCBI): domain Bacteria; kingdom Bacillati; phylum Cyanobacteriota; class Cyanophyceae; order Leptolyngbyales; family Trichocoleusaceae; genus Trichocoleus; species Trichocoleus sp. DQ-U1. The sequence continues at coordinate 7,173 of NZ_JAMPKB010000062.1, forward strand.
TTCTGCACGGACGAGAGAAACTGGATGAAGCTGGATTAGCAGACGCGACAGATTTAGCAGTGCTGTCTGGTGGTGAGGTACAACTGACAACGCTGCATCCCCACGAATTAGGCTTGACACCAGCACCCACCACGTCGATTCGGGGTGGAGATGTTGAGGAAAATGCCGAAATTTTGCGCGATGTCCTTCAAGGAAAAGGAACATCTGCACAGCAAGATGTAGTGGCTTTAAATGCGGCGTTGGCACTCCAAGTTGGGGGCGCGATCGCAATGGGTAGCCATGCGGAGGGCATTACAATGGCTAGAGAAATCTTGGGTAGCGGTACTGCCTGGTCGAAGTTGGAGCAGTTAGTTGAGTTTCTGAAAAATTAGCCATTCGCTCATGTTTTTTTGAATGGGTGATGTTTATACAGTAGGTCTCCCGATAATAGGGGCATGGCAATGTCATGCCCCTACAATCCAATACACCCAACCTTGGAATTGCTATCGTCGCCCCTTCAATTAGGAGCTGCCAAATGCGATCGCATTCTCACACAGTACCCCCTACCTCTTATCCCAACGGCTGTGAGATGCTAACTTACCAACTAAGAAGTATTTTCTAAAAACTAACCACTCCCTTATGTCTATTTCTTCTCCTCAACCAGCTCTGCTCGTCCTTGCCGATGGCACGTCGTACAAAGGCTGGTCTTTTGGTGCCCCTGGAACAGCTATCGGTGAAGTGGTCTTTAACACAGGTATCACCGGCTACCAGGAAGTCTTGACAGATCCCAGCTACTGCGGTCAGATTGTCACCTTCACCTATCCAGAATTAGGCAACACTGGTGTCAATCTAGATGATGAAGAATCGAATGGTCCCCAAGTGCGGGGCGCGATCGCTCGTAACATTGCCTCCCGTCCCAGCAATTGGCGTTCAAGCCAGTCTTTGCCCGATTATCTCAAGCAACACAACATTCCAGGCATTTACGGCATCGATACCCGTGCCCTTACCCGAAAGATTCGCTCTGCTGGTGCCATGAATGGCGCAATTTCCACCGAAATTCTTGACCCCGTTGAATTGTTGGAGAAAGTGCAAGAAGCTCCCAGCATGGCAGGATTGAATCTAGTTCGGGAAGTGACGACTGCCAAAGTCTATGAGTGGTCTGACCCCACCGAGTCGAGTTGGGAATTTAGCCCTGGAATCCCCTCCGAAAGCGGGGAACCCCTCACGGTGGTTGCCATTGATTTTGGCATCAAACGGAACATCCTACGGCGTCTGGCGAGTTACGGTTGCCGTGTAGTCGTGGTTCCCGCCAATACACCCCCCGAAGAAATTCTCAAGCACAAGCCGGATGGAATTTTTCTTTCCAATGGTCCCGGCGATCCCGCTGCTGTCACCGAAGGCATCGAAACCACAAGGGCGCTGCTAGAAAGCCAGAAACCGATGTTTGGGATCTGCATGGGGCACCAAATTCTTGGTCTTTCGCTGGGGGCTGACACCTTCAAGCTCAAATTTGGTCATCGGGGCTTAAATCAACCGGCGGGTTTTGAGAAGCAGCGAGTGGAGATTACCAGCCAAAACCACGGGTTTGCCATTGACGCAGATTCTCTAAATCCAGAAGTGGAAATTACCCACCTAAACCTGAACGACCGCACCGTGGCTGGGTTGCGTCACAAATCTCTACCTTTCTTTTCCGTGCAGTATCACCCAGAAGCTAGCCCTGGCCCTCACGATGCCGACTATCTGTTTGAGCAATTTGTTGAGCAGATGAGATCGCATAAGCGTAGCGCCTAGATGCGATTGCATTGTTTCGATAAGACCCGTTAGCGAGTAGATTTCCCCCTCCTTGCGCGAGAGGGGGAAAGAGGGGTGAGGGGTGTCCCAGATGAAGTAGAAAGTCTTAATATCCTTGCTCGGTCGCGAATAACTAAGGACGAATTACAACAGATGCGTATATCCGCGCATTGTGTTTTATAATAAAGCCTCGACTAAGGACAATCCAGCTAGGAGGGTGTTATTCCTGAGCCACTAACCCTAACTGTCAGCTTAAGAGGCACTCGCGAAGTTAGGGACAATTATCAGCTATTCCGCCTCACAGGCTTATTGGATGCTTTTTCCGAACCCACATTTCGGAAAGTTATCAGCAAGTGTATTGAAGATGGACCCAGCAACGTTGTGCTGGATCTTTCCAAAATTGATTTTGTTGATAGCTCTGGATTGGGCGCTCTAGTGCAGCTGGTGAAAAAGGCTCAAAGTCTTGAGGGTAGTTTGCAAATTGTTACAAATGCCCGCGTGACTCAAACTGTCAAGCTGGTTCGCTTAGAACAGTTTCTGTCATTGCAGCCTTCAGTCGAAGCGGCATTGGAGAATGTCAAGCCTGCTTGACCTATACAGAGGCGCGATCGCGTAGCGGCGCGGATGCGCTTTTCGTATGCCGCGATGATTCGGCTACTCGCGCTTGAGGGGCGGGGGCTTTAGAACCCGCCCCAATCATTTTCAAAAGTCCTGAACCGGGAATGATGGGGAAACAAAGAGCAGCGGTGCAGAGGCGTAGGAGACAAGGGAACAGGTAATTACCGATTACCCCCTACCGACTCCCGACTCCCCATACCCCATCCCTGATTTTCAGGCAAAAGCATTAAGATCAACTAGAGGGCGAGGTAGGGCATAGATGTGAGTTCACAGGAGGAAGAGTGTTCAGATTGGCTGAATACTAACCCCGTACTGGGTGAAACCAAAATATCGTTGAACTCGATCTGGGCGATCGCAGATCGTCGCACGCAAATTCAGCGGATTTCCCCGGCGTCTTTAGCTTATCTAGGAGATGCCGTGTATGAACTTTATATCCGTAGTTTTTATCTACTGCCACCCAAGCGATCCCACGCTTATCATGACATGGTAGTGGCGCAAGTGAGAGCTGAAAGTCAGGCAAAAGCATTGCGATCGCTCGAACCCCACCTTACCAACACAGAATTAGAAATCTTGCGGCGGGGACGTAACGCCGCGGCAGGTCGTCCCAAGCGCCTCGATCCCGAAATTTATCAACAAGCTAGCAGCTTAGAGACGTTGATGGGCTATCTTTACCTAACAGATCCCCAGCGATTGAATCAGCTGCTGAGCTACTTAGAGCTAAATCCACTTCCACAAGTTAAAGATTCTTAACAATATGGCCGATCAACATCGCCGCCCTCAGCCTCCAAGCAGATCCAGCGCCAGTCGAGGGAAGCCCATTCGAGCCAAGCGTGCCTTCCCAAAGCGTCTTGGGGACAATCGGATTGGGAAGCGAATTGTAGAGCAACAGACGCCCCAGGATCGTTCCTTCTCTGATAACGAGGATGTCAATCGGGATTCGCGCCCAGTTGGGAAGCACGAGCAAGTCAAGCCAATTCTCCAGCGCCGGGAGCGTCAGCAAATCCGTCCTGCTTCCCGTCACAAAGACACAGACTCAATTGACACGCGCCGGGAGCGTCAGCAAATCCGTCCTGCTTCCCGCCACAAAGACACAGACTCAACTGACACGCGCCGGGAGCGTCAACAAATCCGTCCTGCTTCCCGCCACAAAAACACAGACTCAATTGACACGCGCCCGACAGACAACTTCAAGCCAAAGAAGTCAATTCCCAACCGTCACGAACGGGAGATCCCCAGAGGTCGTTTTCAGGACGAGGATCGAGCAGCAGCAGCCGCACCCGAAGAAGAAAGCGATCTGATTTATGGACGGCATCCTGTCCTCACAGCGTTGGAAAAACATCGCCAGCTGAATCGGGTTTGGATACTGCCAAATTTGCGTTATGATTCCCGGTTTCACTCCCTCCTACTGAAAGCCAAGGAACGGGGAACGGTAATCGATGAAGTTAGTGCGCGCCGCTTAGAGCAAATTAGCCACGGGGCAAATCACCAAGGAGTGGTCGCTCAAGTCGCACCCTACGCTTACACTGACCTGAGTGAGTTAATCGCTCAGGCAAAATCCGTCTCGGAGCAGCCAGTGTTGGTGGTAGCGGATGGCATTACCGATCCCCACAATCTAGGAGCGATTATTCGCACGGCAGAAGCTTTGGGTGCCCAGGGATTGGTGATCCCTCAACGACGAGCAGTGGGAATCACATCCGCCGTCATGAAAGTGGCAGTCGGAGCTTTAGAAACTTTTCCTGTTTCCAGAGTGGTTAACCTCAGCCGTGCCTTAGAAGAATTGAAAGCGGCTGGCTTTTGGATTTATGGCACCGCCGCAGGCGATGGTCAAATGTTACACACTACTCAATTTACCGGGCCAGTAGTATTGGTGATTGGTTCTGAAGGTGAAGGATTGAATCTTCTGACACAAAAGTGTTGTGACTTCCTGATTTCGATTCCGCTACAGGGAAACACACCAAGCCTGAATGCGTCAGTCGCAGGGGGAATGGCTCTTTATGAGATATATCGTCAGCGCTGGTCGAATCGGCTCTACTTGAATAATCTTTCAAAAGAGACTTTCAAAAAGAAAGATGACAGAATATAACAGAATGTAAAGAACAACCTTTTAGAAGACTGCTTTGTATCCCCTAAGATAGGCCAAAAACATGAAGGAATTCTTGATTAACATTCTCCACTTCTTTGGATGGGCTTCGTGGGTTGAGATTGTCACAGACAACCCCCGTTGTACTTACTACTTTGGCCCTTTCCTTAGCTCCCAGGAAGCTGATAGAACCAAAGCTGGTTATATCGAAGACCTGGAAGCAGAAGGAGCGAAAGGCATTAAGGCTACTGTGAAGCGCTGTAAGCCAGAGAAGCTGACGATTTACGATGAGTCGGGGGAGCGTTTTGACCGCCAAAGAACAGCTACGTTTTTTAGCGGTCAGCCTTCTTAGGTTTTGAGCTTTTTCACAGGTGATATCCACTTCCTTTGAATCCCCATTAGCACCTTACCCCTAACCGCTCTGGGTTTACCAGAGGGGTGCGATCGCTAGGAATAGATGCTTCTGGGATGCTAAGAATTCACAAGATTGGAAGGATACCAGACTCGAACTTGCATCCCCTTTTGTGGGGGCTGCATCACTTCGGGACAGGGTGAGGCGACGATGGTATCTAAACTCTGGCTGGCGTCACGACTTGTGGATGGCTATCGAGCCAAGAGTCAATGTCCCGCAGTACCCGTTCGGGAATTTCCCAGGGAAATAAATGAGCGGTATTCGGGTAGCAGTGCCATTGGCAATCCTTGAGGTGATGAGCCGTTTCTAAACTCGACTCAGGGGTGATGTGGCGATCGCTTGCTCCTGCCAGCATCAAACTCGGACATTGGATTTGCTGGAGATCCGCCAATCGGTTGTAACCAGCTCTCAGAGCAGTATTGAGGGCCTGTGTTGCTGCCGCTGAGGTTTGCAAGTAAGCTGACATCGCTTCCAATGCGAGGTAGCGGTAAGCGCCAGGAGTGTGTTGTCCGATCAGGTAGCGATAAAGCGATCGCTTCCCAAAGGTCTCAATATTCCATTCCCACCCAGGCTGTACCCGGTTCACGATCGAAGCCAGCCCCGTGTAGAAATTATCCTGCCAGCTGATTGGCGGATGATTCCCACGGGGGCGTGCTGCTGTGGCAATCAAAATCAAACCCGTGACTCGCTTTGGCAGCTTCAGCGCCAACTCCATCGCCAAAATCCCCCCTAACGACCAACCCAATACCAGGCAACGCTCAATCTGGAAGCGGTCTAGAAGCGCCTCCAAATCGGTTAAATGGTCTTCCATTCTAAAATTACCCTTAATGCGACTATTGCCGTATCCCCGGAGGTCAGGGGCAAAAGTTTGGAATTTTTGGGATAAGTGGTTAGTGAAGACAGACATACTGCTGCCTAACCCCGGATGACCGTGTAGACAGAGAATTGGAAAGCCTTTTCCCTGGCGGAGAACGCTGAGCTGATGAGATGAAGAGGACGAGTGATGCATGAAGCCTATTTCTCTTTATATCCTCCAGCATAGGTAATCACGCACATCGATTTGTATTTTGCGTGAGACCCAAAAGCCACTCCTGCGACTCGGAAAGCCGGGTTGAAAATGTTTTTTCTGTGACCGCGATCCGGAACTCCATCATCAATGATTAACTGCATGACGATAGATTGAGGGGTGTCAGAGCCGTAACTAATATTTTCGGCTGCGGTGGTTTGCCAGGAACCGTAGCGGTTGATGCGAGAAAACGGATCGCTGCGATCGCTCCCATTGTGACCAACCTTACCTTTTGGTCCTTGGTCTTTCACATGATCCCTAGCCCCCAATGACATCCCTTTAGATGCACTTAGAGGTGGGAGAGGACGAGTGGATTTCAGGAAGCGAATCGCTTCATCGACGGCTTTCACACCTTCTTGGGTTTGTAAAAAGACGTTTCCAGACATTCTCACTTGCTTACCTTGGAAGCGTTTTTTCCAATTCTCCAGTACGGCGGCATAGGCGGCGGGATTTTTCCGCGCCTTATTCATTTCAGCAATCACTCCTTGTTCCAGCGGTGAGAGAGTAGTTGCCTGCGCTAGCAAGAGAGAGCCTTCTTGAGAAAAACCAACGGGGACAATATTACCGCTAACATTTGCTAGAGGCTGCCGCGCTTGACCCATCAAAGGAGAGAACGTAGCGAGTAGAACGATGGGGGCAAATGCCCAAAATTGAATTCGACGCATAAGTTACCTTAAGACTCGCTGCCACGAGTTGATAAACTGTCCGTATTAGATAAATAGACAGCACCCGACGAGAAAGTTTCCCCATTTTTGACTACGAGGGGATCGTCTAAAATTTTCAGTGTTTGTGCTAGCTGAGTTTCATTTTGAATCGCGTTACAGTCGATGTCATCGGTGCGATCGCGTACTACTTAGCCTTGAAGTTAGCTTTGAAGCCGCGTTCAGTAAGTTTGTATAATTCGACGCAATTAAATTCTTGTATTGAACCTGATTCAGAATTTAGGGCGCTGGTAAGGTGGAGTGGTAGCATGCCTCTCACTTGTATTTGTCAGCGATAAAACTTATCTATATACGCAGAATAATTCTAGTTTTTTTGCAATTCGTCATTTCAACAAATGTTACTAGCGTTTGTGTAGAGGGAACTCTAGATATTGAATCCTCTTTGTCATCATGCACTTTGGTATGCAGATGGGGAGGCTGAGAAACCCCAGTATTGGATACTGTCCAGTGTAGGAACCAATCCCTAATTCATGAAACAGCACTTCCCGGCTCAGAGCCAGATGAAGCACGATTGCCTTTGTTTCCGATTCATTGAAAACCTACCCTTGGCGGCTGCCATTCTCGATAGCAACCTCAACTATCTGCTCTTCAGCCAGCGGTGGTTGAGCGAACTGGGACTGAAGCAACCAGAAATTATTGGGCGATCGCATCCTGAAGTTTGTCCCTCGGATTGGGAACCCTTACAGGCAGCATACCAACGTTGTTTGACCGAAGCAGTCGAGATGTTGGTAGAAGAACCGTTTCAGCGAACGGATGGCTCAACTGGTTGGCGCAAATGGGAGATTCGTCCTTGGCAAGATGAAACCGGAGTGATGGGCGGCATCATCCTGGCAATCGAAGATATCACGGAGCGCAAACAAGCTGAGGCAGCTTTAGCCGTTAAGGAGGCACGATTTAGAGATACCACCGCGAATCTACCTGGGGTGATTTTCCAGTTCACCAACCGGAAGGATGTCTGGAGAGTAGATTATATGAGTGAAGGAATCTGGAATCTCCTAGGCGTGACGGCTGAGGTGGTGATGGCAGATTTCGGCGCGTTCATTCGTCAGGTGCATCCTGACGACTTAGAAAGCTATTATGCATCGGTCACTGAAGTGATTGAGCAATCCATCCCTTGGCACTATGAAGGGCGATTAATCAAGCCAAATGGAGAGATACGCTGGTGGCAGGGTAGTAGTTCTATCCCTACAAAAAACAATCAGGGTGAAATCATCTTCTGTGGGGTGCTGCTGGATATCACGGAGCGAAAGGAAGCGGAAGCAGCACTGAACCAAGGGAAGCTAGAGCTAGAACAACGAGTCGAGGAACGCACCCAGGAACTCCGAGCGGTGGTGGCACACCTGCAAGACGAAATTCGAGAGCGAGAGCAGGCAGAAGCCGCTTTGAAAGAGAGCGAGGCAGAACTACAAGCGATTATCGATAACTGTCCGGCAGTGATTTATTTAAAGGATATTCAAGGACGACACATTCGGGTTAATCGGGAATTTGAACGGTTATTTGGCATTACCAGAGAGGAGATTAAAGGAAAGACGAATTACGACTTGTTTCCCCAAGAAATGGCTCAGCAGTTTACACAGAACGATCGACGGATTCTGGCAGGGGGAAAAGCCATCGTCTCAGAAGAAATTATCCTCCATGAAGATGGTTTGCATACCTACGTTTCGGTGCATTTCCCAATTCTGGATGAGGATGGTGTGCCTTACGCGCTGGGTGGAATTTCGACGGATATCAGCGATCGCAAGCGCGTCGAAGACGAACGCAAACAAGCGGAAGCAGTCCTGCGCGAACGCAATGCCATCTTAGGCTCTATTTTGGAAAGTACACCAGACTTCATCCTTGTCAAAGATCGGCAGGGGCGTCATATCGCGCTCAACTCTAATTTGGCAAACTTCTTTGGAAAGCCAATTGAGGAGATTCTTGGCAAAGACGATTCTGAACTGCTACCTCCCGACATTGCCCACCAAATCATGGCGAGAGACCGTCAGATTATGGAAGCAGGCGTTACTGAAGCTTATGAGGAAGTGGTTTCTAATGGTGACATCAACACCACCTTTTTAACGACAAAAGCTCCTTGGCGGGATGCTCACGGTAACATTCTGGGTATCGTTGTCATCACGAGGGATATTAGCGATGTCTACGACGAGCTTCGCTTACGCAAACGGGTAGAAGATGCCTTGCGATTGTCCGTTCAGCAGCTAAAAGAGCAAGCACAGCGCGAACAGTTAATTAATCGGCTCACAAACCAGATTCGCAATTCTCTTGACTTTGATGCCATCTTAGAGACAACATTGCACGAAATCCAGAAAGTCCTTCAGACCGATCGATGTCATCTTGGCTGGTATCACGGCAATGTAGAGGAGCCATACTGGGAAATTTCTCCGGAAGTTCGCCTTGCTCACCTACCCGATTTGACCGGACGCTATCCTGCATCGGCATTCGGTGTGTTAGCGACCAAACTTCTAAAGCTGGAAACCTTACGAATAGAAGATATCGAGACGGTAGAAGATCCCACTTGGCGAGACTTTGTACGCACGCTAGGAATGCGAACAGTACTGATTATCCCCGTTCAGTTACCTGGGGGTATGGTTGTCGCAATTTGCTGTAGCCACAGCACCGAGCCGCGTTGCTGGAACGATAGCGAGGTCGAGTTGTTACAGGGCGTGATCGAGCAGTTTGCGATCGCGCTCAACCAGGCAGACCTGTACAATCAAACCCGTACTAAAGCACACGAGTTAGAGCAGACACTCAAGGAACTCCAGCAGACTCAGGCGCAATTGGTACAAACTGAAAAAATGTCCAGTCTGGGACAGTTAGTTGCTGGCGTTGCCCATGAAATTAATAACCCCGTCAACTTCATCTACGGCAACCTCACTTATGCCAACAACTATATGCAAGACTTGCTGAGGTTGCTGGAACTGTATCAAACGCACTATCCTCACCCACATTCAGAAATTCAGGAAGAAGCTGAAGCGATTGACCTAGAATTCCTGATGCAAGACTTGCCGAAGCTGCTATCGTCGATGAAAGTTGGAGCCGACCGAATTCAGGAGATCGTGCTGGCACTCCGCAACTTCTCACGCATGGATGAGGCAGAAGTGAAAGCTGTCAACATTCACGAAGGCATTGACAGCACGCTAACCATCCTGCACAACCGTCTGAAAGACAAATTTGACCGTCGCGGCATTGAAATCATCAAGGAATACGGAAATTTGCCCTTGGTGGAATGCTACGCCGGTCAGTTGAATCAGGTGTTTATGAATGTACTTTCCAACGCGATGGATGCCCTAGACGAACGGGACGCTCAGCGATCGCCTCAGGACATCAAAGAAAATCCCAGCCGCATCACCATTTGTACTCAGTTACTCAACCCCCAGCAGGTGCAAATCCGCATCGCTGACAATGGACGGGGGATGACTGAAACGGTTAGACAGCGCCTGTTTGAACCTTTCTTTACCACCAAATCGATTGGTAAAGGCACCGGATTGGGTTTGTCTATCAGCTACCAAGTGGTCGTCGAAAAACATGGTGGTCAGCTGGAGTGCATTTCTTCTCCCGGTAAGGGAGCTGAGTTTCTGATTACACTGCCTTTAGTTACCAAAGTGACAGCCTCTCTGTAATCTGGCATTCTGTCAACTCAGGTACAGCTAAATGACTGAGGCTGTCAGAAGCGCTCAAAGGCAATGAACGCTTAAAGCGCTCCATCCAGATTCAATCTTGATGACACCGAAATTACTTGGCAGCAGTGAGTAGATTTTCCATATCTGACAGTTGGATAGGACCTGAGAAAGTCTCAGTATCGATCAAGAAAAAGGGAGTGCCTGCAAGCCCTAAACTCTCAGCAAGCTGAATATCCTGCCCAATTGCAGCACTGGCGGTATCGCTGGCGCGATCGCGGTTAAATTGCTCTAAATCCAAATCGAGTGTTTGGGCAATCTCCACATATAACTCCTCGCCCAATTTGTCTTGCTTGGCAAATAAAGCATCATGATATTCCCAGAATTTGCCTTGCCGATCTGCCGCCCAAGCCGCTTTAGCCGCTGGCATGGCTTCCGCATGGATCGGAGTCAGGGGAAAATGCTTGTAAGCTAAAGTCACTTCATCCGGATGCTTTGCGATCAGCTCCTTTAGCGTGTCATGCGCTTGGGCACAATAAGGACATTGGAAGTCTGAAAATTCGATTAGCACAACCTTTGACGACTCTGTTCCCGTCGTCGGAGATGCCCCAATGACTGCCTTGGGGTTGGTCTTGAATTCCTGCAAAAATGACTGCTGGGCTTGGCTTAGCCGCTGTTGTTGTTGTTGTTGATATGCCTGAACCGACTCCAGAACCACTTCTGGGTGCTGACGAATCACTTGTAAAATTTGCTCTTCCAAGCGCGGGCTAATTTGGGTCGCTGCTTGCACTGGGAGTGTCCAACCGAAAAATGTTAGAGACAATAGCAATAGGGTTGCGAGTCTCAATACTTTCTGAGCGAGAAAGCGCATGGGAGCGATCGCGCAAAACTGAAATCGACGCATAATTGACCTGGCGTGTGTTACGGACACGATCCAGTATGCTCGACTTGGAGGGTAACTGGACAGCGTCGGGAAAGGGATGTCTTGTGTAGAACAACCTTCGGTTCCGCATTTCAGGGTTTGCCAAACTTCCCGCTAAAATTTCACAATCCCAAAGGATTGCTGAATTAACCATCGCGTCTAAACCACGACCTATACTAAATATCTGGACTTTGAGTCACTAAAGGTAGAAGCAAAGCATGCCATCCATCCGCGAGTTGCACAAACAACTCATTAGTAAAGAACGCTCCGCTGTAGAACTCACTCAAGAAGCTTTAGACCGCATTCAGGCACTAGAGCCGAAATTGAATAGTTTTTTGAGCGTGACGGCAGAGAGAGCATTAGAACAGGCTCATGCTGTGGATGCCAAAATCGCTGCCGGTGAAGAAATTGGGCTGATGGCTGGCATTCCCATTGGCATCAAGGACAATCTCTGTACCCAGGGAATTCGCACCACTTGCGGTTCCAAGATTTTGGAAAATTTTGTCCCCTCCTACGAGTCAACCGTGACCCAAAAACTGGCAGATGCTGGTGCGGTGATGGTGGGCAAAACGAATATGGATGAGTTTGCGATGGGCAGTTCTACAGAAAGCTCTGCCTATCAAGTCACCGCCAACCCTTGGGATTTACAGCGGGTGCCGGGAGGATCGTCTGGCGGTTCGGCGGCGGCGGTGGCGGCAAGAGAGTGTGTGGTGTCTCTCGGTTCCGATACAGGGGGGTCTATCCGTCAGCCAGCATCTTTCTGCGGCGTTGTCGGGTTAAAACCGACTTATGGGCTGGTTTCCCGTTTTGGTCTGGTTGCTTATGGGTCTTCTTTGGACCAAATTGGGCCATTTGCGCGGACAGTCGAAGATGCGGCAATTTTACTGGGAGCGATCGCGGGTTACGATCCCAAAGACTCTACCAGTCTCGACGTGAAAATCCCAAACTATGCCAAATCCTTGAGACCTGACCTGAGACCTAGAGGTCAGTTGAGAGTAGGTTTTATTAAAGAAACTTTTGGTGAAGGTGTAGACTCCTGTGTGTGGCAAGCGGTCACAAAAGCGATTGAGCAGCTGCAAAACCTGGGAGCCGAAATTCAAGAAATTTCCTGTCCCCGCTTCCGCTACGGTTTGCCCACCTATTACATCATTGCTCCTTCTGAGGCATCCGCCAATCTCGCCCGTTACGACGGCGTGAAGTATGGCTTCCGGACGCCTGACGCGGATAATCTGTTGTCAATGTATACTCAGACCCGCTCCGGCGGTTTTGGCACCGAAGTCAAGCGGCGGATCATGTTAGGTACTTATGCGCTCTCGGCGGGATATTACGACGCCTATTATCTGAAAGCACAAAAAGTCCGCACCTTGATTAAACAAGACTTCCAACGGGCTTTTGAAAGAGTGGATATCTTAGTGTCTCCCACTGCTCCCACCACCGCATTTAAAGCAGGGGAAAATAGCGAAGATCCCTTGAGTATGTATTTAAATGACCTGATGACGATTCCTTTGAATCTTGCAGGTTTACCTGGATTGAGTTTACCTTGTGGATTCGATGACCAGGGATTACCGATTGGGATACAGATGATGAGTAACGTGTTGCGAGAAGATTTGCTACTGCAAGTCGCTTATGCCTATGAGCAAGCAACCGATTGGCATCTACGCGCTCCAAAACTCTAGATTAGTAATCGGTAATTGGCATTACCGATTACCGATTACCAATTACCGATTACCAATTACCAAATATGTCTTTTGTTGGTTTGCACGTTCACAGTGATTACAGTTTGCTGGATGGTGCCAGTCAGTTACCGGAACTGGTGGATCAAGCATTGAAATTGGGGATGCCTGCGATCGCGCTCACAGATCACGGTGTTATGTATGGCGCGATTGAGCTAATTAAGGTTTGTCGTGGGAAAACGATTAAGCCGATTATTGGCAATGAAATGTATGTCGTTAATGGTGATATTGAAGAACAAAAGCGCGGCAGAAAAAAATATCACCAAGTTGTTTTAGCGAAAAATACGAAAGGCTATAAAAATTTAGTTAAGTTAACAACAATTTCCCATCTTAAAGGGTATCAGGGAAAAGGAATTTTTGCCCGCCCTTGTATCAACAAAGAATTATTAGCTGAATACCACGAAGGATTAATTGTCACCAGTGCTTGCTTGGGCGGTGAAATTCCCCAGGCAATTCTTCAACGCCGACCCGATGTTGCTCGTCGAACTGCCCAGTGGTATAAAGATGTTTTTGGTGAAGATTTTTATTTAGAAATTCAAGATCACGGTTCTCAAGAAGACCGAACAGTTAACGTTGAGATTGTAAAAATTGCGCGGGAACTAGACATAAAAATTGTCGCTACTAATGATTCCCATTTTATTTCCTGCAACGATGTCGAAGCTCACGACGCCTTATTATGTATTCAGACCGGAAAACTGATTTCTGAAGATAATCGGATGCGCTACAGCGGCACTGAATATCTGAAATCCGCTGATGAGATGAAATATCTGTTTCGAGATCATCTACCGGACGACGTAATTGAGGAAGCGATCGCAAATACCCTAGAAGTCGCAGACAAAGTTCAACCTTACAACATCCTCGGTGAGCCTCGTCTTCCCGATTATCCAATCCCAGCCGACTACACCGCCGATACTTTTCTCGAAGATGTTACCTGGAAAGGTCTCTTAGAACGGTTTGGTTATCGCTCTCGTGCTGAAGTCGATCCCATCTACAAAGAGCGGCTGGAGTATGAGTTGAAAATGATGCAACAGATGGGATTTTCAACTTATTTTTTAGTTGTTTGGGATTATATCAAATATGCCAGAGATAATAATATTCCAGTGGGGCCTGGTCGCGGTTCTGCGGCGGGTTCTCTGGTTGCTTATGCCTTAAAAATTACTAACATCGATCCCGTCCATCATGGGTTACTATTCGAGCGATTTTTGAACCCAGAACGGAAATCTATGCCAGATATTGATACGGATTTCTGCATTGAACAACGGGACAAAGTGATTGAATATGTTACCCAAAAGTATGGCACGGATAGGGTGGCGCAGATTATTACCTTTAACCGCCTCACGTCTAAAGCGGTGTTAAAAGATGTCGCCAGAGTGTTGAATATTCCCTATGGGGATGCAGACAAAATGGCAAAACTGATCCCAGTAGTGCGAGGTAAGCCAACAAAACTCAAGGTGATGATTTCGGATGATACCCCCGCACCAGAGTTTAAAGAAAAATACAATAATGACCCTATCGTCCGCCATTGGATTGATATGGCAATGCGAATTGAAGGAACGAACAAAACTTTCGGGGTACACGCCGCCGGAGTCGTGATTTCAGCAGAACCTTTAGATCAAATTGTGCCGCTACAACGAAATAATGACGGCTCAGTCATTACCCAGTATTTCATGGAAGACTTGGAATCGCTGGGGTTATTAAAGATGGACTTTCTGGGGTTAAGAAACTTAACCATGATCCAGAAAAGCATCGATCTAATTAAGCAAAATAAAAATATTACCCTCGATCCCGATCAACTCCCACTTGACGAAAGAAAAGCTCAGAAAATCTTAGCCAAAAGTGAAGTTAAAAAAATACCCCCGGATATTCAAAAGACCTACGAAGTATTAGAAAAAGGTGAATTAGAAGGCATCTTTCAATTAGAATCTTCTGGAATGCGTCAGATTGTGCGCGACCTGAAGCCTTCCAGCATCGAAGATATTTCCTCAATTCTTGCTCTCTATCGACCGGGACCATTAGATGCGGGTCTGATTCCTCTGTTTATTAACCGCAAGCATGGTCGAGAAGAAATCAAGTATGTCGATCCTTTACTAGAGCCAATTCTGCAAGAAACCTATGCGGTTCTTGTTTACCAAGAACAAATCATGAAAATGGCTCAGGATTTAGCAGGATATTCTCTAGGACAAGCAGATTTATTGAGAAGATCGATGGGTAAAAAAAAGGTTTCGGAAATGCAAAAGCATAGAGAAGCCTTTATTGATGGAGCTGCTAAAAATGGAGTAAAGGAAAAGATTGCTGAAGATTTATTCGAGCAGATGGTTAAATTTGCCGAATATTGCTTCAATAAATCCCATTCAACGGCTTATGCTTATGTAACTTATCAAACGGCATATTTAAAGGCAAATTATCCCGTTGAATACATGGCAGCGCTGCTGACATCTAACAGTGGCGACCAGGATAAGGTGCAAAAATATATCACCACTTGTTTGAGTATGAATATTCAAGTGGAGCCGCCAGATATTAATCGATCGGGAGTTGATTTTACACCCCTGCAAAATAGTATTTTATTCGGATTGTCGGCAGTCCGAAATGTGGGAGAGGGGGCAATTCGGTGTCTTTTGGCAGCACGGGAAACCGGGGGCAATTTTAAGTCTTTGGCTGATTTGTGCGATCGCGTGGATCTTCGCACAGTTAACAGCCGCGCCTTAGAAGCTTTGATCAAATGCGGTGCGTTTGATACCCTCGAACCCAACCGACAGCAATTAAGCAAAGACCTTGAGCTAGTTCTCCCTTGGGGGCAAAATCGCGCTAAAGACCGAGCCAGTGGGCAGGGAAATCTCTTTGACTTTGGAAATACGACAACAGAAAGTAGCTTTGAATCTGCTCCTAAGGCTCCAGCCATACCTGATTTTTCTCAACACGAAAAGTTACATTTTGAGAAAGAACTGCTAGGCTTTTACGTCTCTGACCATCCCCTTAAATCTGTGCGGAAATCCGCTCAAATTCTCGCTCCGATTAATCTTAGCGAACTCGGCGACCAGCGGGAGGATACGACTCTTAGCGCCATTGTGATAGTCAGCGGGATCAAACCCGTAGTCACCAAAAAAGGCGATCGCATGGCGATCTTGCAAATCGAAGACTTAACAGGTCAATCTGAAGCCGTCGTCTTTCCGAAAACTTACGAACGCATTCACTTACATCTGGTCGTGGATAATCGCCTGATTATTTGGGGAAAAGTAGACAGGCGAGACGATAAAACTCAGCTGATCGTTGAGGATACAGAACCCATTGAACAAGTGCGGATGGTGATGGTGGAACTGACACCTCATCAAGCGGGTGACATTGCGGAACAGCATCGCTTGATGACCAATCTCCAAGAACACTCAGGCGATAAAGACAAAGCAAATGTCCCGGTGATTGCAACGGTGAAAGGAGGACAGCGGCACTTAACCGTTCGCCTTGGTCGTCAATTCTGGGTGCAAGACCACAACACGGCTGTTGAGGCACTCAATTCGGCTGGATTTCCGGCTCGCATTCAGCCTCTGATCGCTGTTTGAGATTGTTTAATTGATGGCGGTGCCTTCCAGCCATCCCCAAGGCGCTAGCTCTGAGGGGGCTTTTTGGGCGTTGGAGATCCCAGAAACTGACTTTTTAGCTCCTCCAATTCCAGATCGACCTGGCTGTTAGCTTTAGCAGGATTTGAAGATGGAGGTTGTGGGGACGCCGATTTTTGATTTTCGTTTTTGGCGGTGCTACCACCCATTATTTCGGCTTTTAAAGCCTCTAATTCAATATCAATTTGGCTTTTGGATGTATTAGGGGGCTTGTTGGCAACGAGTGGTGTCACCGGCGATGATTTCAGAGGCTTGGCAGGTGTCGCCGGTGTATGAGAAATTACCGTGACTTGGGCTGGCGAAGGATTCAGGTCTTTCAAGACTTCTTCTACTGATTGATAGCGCCGACTGGGAGCAGTTTGCAGCATTTTGTCCAGAATTTTGCTCAGCGAATCGCTAACTTTAGAGATTAAATATTGCCGCCAAATCCAAGCATCTTCGTTAATATCGTACAAGTCAAACGGAGAGCGCTGAGTTAATAGATGAATGCAGGTGACGCCTAAACTATAAATATCGCTAGCGAAAGAAGCTTTGCCTCTGGCTTGCTCTGGTGCCACATATTCAGGGCTGCCAATGCTGGTTCCCGTTTGGTTGAGGGCGTTAGTGGTGGCAACTTTAGACGCGCCGAAATCAACCAGAACGAGCTTGCGATCGCGACTTCTGCGAATAATATTTTCTGGCTTAATATCTCGGTGAATCACTTGTTGGCTGTGGACAAATTGCAGCACTGACAATAAATCACTCAGCAACTGACGAATCTGAGATTCGCTAAAAGCACCCACCTGTGCCAATTCTTGGGCTAAGTTTTGCCCATCGATAAACTCTTGCACCAAATACTGGCGATCGTCTTGAGTAAAATATGCCAGTAATTCGGGAATCTGGGAATGTTTACCCAGTTCATCTAGCCGCATCGCTTCTTGGTTAAATAACTCAATTGCCTTTTTAACCGTGCTGGTGCCTTGGGCTTGCGGGTAAAACTGCTTGATTACACAACGCGGTTTAGAAGGTTTGTCTTCATCCACTGCCAAAAAAGTTCTACCAAAACCGCCTTGCCCAATCGGTTTGATGGCACGGTAGCGGTCTTTGAGCAGCAACTTAGTGCCGCAAGTCAGGCAAAACTTTGTATCAGAGGGATTTTGAGAGTTTGGGCAAGCTGGATTGAGGCAATAGCTCATAGTGGGAAGCGCTGCAACTGACTAAATCTATGTTGACACTCCTAGCGCTAAAGCCTTGTCTTTTTACGGGCTTTTTCCAGAATTAATGTTTTTCTGGCTGGAAGTTTCTTCCCAATCTAAAAACTCACAGCTAAAACCTGATATTTACGGTGTCTCTTCTAAATCTTCTGGCACGTCGGTATCAGGCCACAACAAGCGGACGGCAATTAAGGCAAACCCAATCGCTGCGATCGCTTTGAGTAACCGCGCAGGCAACAGCACCGCCACGCCTTCCCCAGCAATGACTCCCAGGAAGCTAGCCAACAGCAGTGCGGCGATCGTTCCGAGAAACACGGCGCGGGGAGATTTAGAACTGCCACTGAGCGCGATCGCTGCCAATTGGCTCTTATCTCCAATCTCCGCCAAGAATACCGTGATGAAACTAATTCCGAGAAGATGCCAATCCATAGTTGAAGGTTGGAAGGGTTAAAGGTTGAAAGTTTTGAATCGCTGACAGGTTGAACTTTCAAAGTGCCAACCTTGCAACGTGAAAATCTTGCAACTTAAAAATGTACGACATCCCACAGCAGCATCACAGAAACGAAAAGCAAACAAGCTCCCGCTGCCATGTCCAAGGTTTTAGGAGACAGCCGAGTTGCCAGCCAGCGCCCCAACAATACACCGACTAAGCTTGTAGCAATCAGTGCCACTGCCGCCCCCGCAAACACCAACCACGGCGACTGAGATTCTGCACTCATCAGCAGCGTTGCCACCTGAGTTTTATCTCCCATTTCTGCCAAAAAGATCGTCAAGAACGTGGAGCTAAAGACTGTCCAAGGCACCCGCTGGAAAAGCTTCACTTTTGGCTTTTGAGATTTAGAATGGCTAATCTTTGAAGAGGGTGAAGGCGCTGATTCAACGGCAGGTACCTGGGCGCTAGGACGCTCTAAGGCAGGCAGGCTAGGAGGCAGTGCAGAAAGTTTCACTATTGAGTTAGGCTCAACGCTAGCTAATTTTCATATTCTTTTCATTTTCTCAGAATATGGTACAAATATCAACCTTTGGTTGCTTGCAGAAGATTTAAGTTCCTAATCGGTTTCAAAAGCCAACTTCCTGGTTAAATCGGATCATTTCTAAAGAGCGATCGCCATAAACGCCTTCAATCTGTTCGCGGCAACACTCCACCGCAAAGTCATTGAGTTCCTCTGGCTCAATGCCGTACAATTCCTCAAAAACATCTGCCTGCACCCGACAAAAGCGAGGACGATCTAGATAAATCTGACATTCTCGCGTCTCCCGATCGAAATTCACACACCATCCCCCTTCGCCGACCATGCTCAGATATAGCTGTAACTCCTCTGGCATGAGATATTGATCTAAGTCAGGGCGATCTGCTGGATCGAGATGACAGCAGGCTCCACATTGCTTAACACATCGCCAAGTCGGCATTGTTCCAAACCATCTTTCAAAAAGTTCTCGTCTCTTCAGTTTAGACGCGATAAATCGCGCCTTGAAGAGAGGTTTTTCCTTGCCAGCGGCAAGAAACGACTTTCTGAGGGTTTTTTGTCATTGTTTATACTTTTGTAAAGTTCTTTAAATAAAAGACGCGATCGCTGGGTAAGATTAGATGGCAAAATTTGCCAATTAGCTATTCAAATCAACACATTGTAAATACCCGTAGAAAGGCAGGACAAATGGAGATTTTCAGCGACTTGTTCAGCGGTTTGAGCAGCATCAACTGGGAAGTCATTGCTCAGCTAGGCTTTGTGGCGGTAATTATGCTTGCTGGCCCAGCAGTTATCTTCGTGCTGGCATTTCGAGGCGGCGACCTCTAAAAGACTGGCATTTTGACACAAAATCGTATTTTCAACGCACAGTACCGCAAAGGATAGCGCAGAGTCACGCAAAGGATGAGCAGATAGCTTTGCGTAACTTGGCAAATCCCTTTGCGTTACTTTGCCTTAAAAAATCTTATCTCGCTTTCTCAGAAAACTTATGTATTTTTTCCCGGTAGATCCAGCGCTTGCATTGCCGCTTTAATCAATGGATAAAACGGAGGTTTCGTCACATCAACCTCTTTGGCATTTTCCCGCGTGATTCCGAGTAAACCCATTCTGTGTCCTTGCTGAATCGCCAGAACTTTGCCTTCAGGATTTCTAATTTTTAACTCTTTTAAAGACTCAGAAAGACTACAGGTGTAGCGACGCTGGTTGTAGTGAAACTCAGCTTTCAGTCCTGGGGAGAAGGACAATTGATGGGGTTCCCCCGTGGAACGTCGCAGACCTACTAACTCCAGTTGTACCGTAGTGTTGCCATTCCAGGTATTTTGTCGCAGTTTGTAGGCGATATCGACTCGCGACGGTAAAGGGTAATGATTGCCCCATCGCCAAGCGATCGCTTCGATTTTCCGAACCTGACTCCCGTTATCCCCAGAGTCTTGGAATTTTAATTTGACGTGACCCTTCCCGACAATTTTTTGCTCAACTACGCGGACATTCGGCGTCCAGAATACGGGATCAGCGTTTTCAATCCCGCACGGGTGAAGGGCATCAATCTGTTGGTACAGATCAAGATTAATATCGTCGAGGTTAGCCTGAACGTCAATCTTGAGCAGCGGCTTTAGGTGCTGGGGTTCCAGACACTGATGAGCAAAAAGGCTAAGACGCGATCGCAATGCAGGGAGATTTTCGGCTGGCATCGAAAAGCCCCCCGCCGCCTTGTGTCCGCCAAATTTCCCCAGCAAATCCTGACAAAACTGCAAAGCTTCAAATACGTGAAATTCAGGAATCCCCCGCGCCGAACCCCGGACGTGATGCTCATCTTCATAAGTTCCGATAAACACCGGCACGCCGTAGCGTTCCACCAAGCGCGAGGCAACAATTCCAATCACGCCATGATGCCATCCCGGTTGAACCAGCACTAACACCCGTTCTTGCTGGAAGTCAATCGACTTATCTGGAATTTGAGGTAAAACCTCACTGGCAGAATCTAACTTTTTATTCGGGATTCCAATAATCTGGGTTTCTTCACACCAAGTAACAGCATCCCGTTCAATCTCTTCACAGAGTTGCTGTCGGTGTTTGTTAATTTGTTCGCACTGCATCGCCCGTTCCAGTGCGATTCCCATATCATCAGTTATCAGCAATTCAATCACCGTCTGCGGGTCGGCAATCCGTCCCACGGCGTTAATTCTTGGCCCCAGGCGAAACCCAATATCCTCTGGCTTTAAGGATTGTGGATTTGGGATTTTAGATTTTGGAGTTTCCGCTTCGCTGTTCTCTGTGCCTTGTGGTACTCCCGCTATCTGAATCAGCGCCTGAACTCCCGCTAGTTGAGAATTCGGTAATTGTTGCAAACCCCGCTTCACCCAGCGGCGGTTTACCCCTGTTAACGGTGCTAAATCGGCAATTGTTCCGAGGGTAAAAAGTTCTAATAGTGGCTTCACCAATCCCTTCGTTTGCCCCAGCTGTTGGGCGAGGGTGACAGCCAAGATATAAGCGACGCCAACGCCCGCCACCCCGCGATAAGGAGAAGATTCTCGAATCAGCTTGGGATTGAGAATGGCATCGGCTGGAGGCAGTTTTTCGGGAATATCGTGATGATCGGTGACAATAACTTTGACACCCAGCTGCCGTGCCCGATCGATTGGCTCAAACGCAGAAATGCCGTTATCTACCGTTAAAATCAGCCAAACGCCTTCCCGGTGAAATTCTTCGACAATGCGGCGATTAATCCCGTAGCCTTCACTCATGCGGCTGGGAATCGCATAATCCACCTGTGCCCCTAACCACCGCAGTGCCCGGAGTAAAAGCGCAGTGCTAGTCATCCCATCCGCATCATAGTCTCCGCAGATCGCAATTTTGTGCTGGGATGCGATCGCTTCTTGCAACAACTCCACACTAATTGCCAAGTCGGGGAATTCTTCCAAAGGTGAGGGCAAAACCTGAGATTCTGGATCTAGGAATGCTTGCGCCTCTTCTGCCGTCTCAATGCCTCGGTTAATCAGTACCTGACTCAACAGTGGTGAAAGACCCGTCGTTTTAGCTAACTGTTGGGCTAGTTCGTCTCGTACTGGAAATATTTGCCATCGATGATTGGGCAATCGGGCAGGACGAGGGGATGATTCTGAATGAGGGCGATCTTGCACAGGCGTCGTATTTCCAGCAGTCTGGCTCAGCCCATCCTATCAGTTTTAATTCGTTAAATGATTGGGTCTATAGGGATATGCGATCGCTTTTAATAAACAGCAACCCGACCGTCATCTCTTAAATAAATTGTGCGATCGCCTGGAGGACGCCCACCAGGACGGACTTCGATTCGTAAAGTTCTAGGATTCGGTTTAGCAAGTCTCACTCCTAGGGGTAAACCCGTCGCATCCCACAGCAAAAGTGATAGATTCGGGTCTGTACCCCCTCCCCTTGTGAAAGACACTACTTGTCCGGGATTGAGGGGAATCGGATCGGTACCCACCACCTTTTGCATCTGAACCAAACTTGATGTCAGGTTTACCACCTCATAGGTGATGCGTTGTCCCGGTACGAACTGAATCGGGGCTGGGGGGCACTTTGCCGCACAAGTTCCCGCCAAAGCTGGTTGGATGTGTGCCGCTGCACCAACGCTAAAAGCAGCTACGACTAAAACTGCTGGTAAAAATTTAGACATTAAAGGCTGCGTTGTGACTTGCTGAGAAGTCTGTTCCCGAAAGCTCATTTACTCAAATTCTGTAATCTATTTATCTAAATTTTAAACTTTTTCAGAGTCTTTTGCTTTTTGCTGATACGCTCAAACCTGCTTTTTAGTTTATGTAATTATACGTATACTAAACAATACTTAGTATGAAAAATACGCGCATACTAAGTAATACTGAATCCTTGCAGATTTAGCACAAATTCAAGCAAGACTTTTACAGTAAACGCAGCTGGGAATCTGTCGTTGCCACAGATTGCTGACTCGGTTGATTCGTTCCTATCGCTGATGCTTCCTCAATGTCAGAAGCGTTGAACCACGCCTCTTCCTCATGTGCCAGTAACTTCTGGGCTTCTTCCAGCATCAAGGCGGCAATATCCTTAAGGTCTTCCCGATTGGCTAAGTAAGTTTTCAGCGCTTCCACAGGATCGGTGCTGGCACTAGAACCGAGTTCGGGCAAGCGAGGACGCGCTAGCTGACTGACTAATTCCGCCTGAATTGTGTAGGTGTGGGCGTCACTTAAGCTAGCGTGCAGGGCATTATTATCAATCAAATCTATCTGCTCGGAACGCAGTTTGTAGATTAGCCGCACGACAGCATCTTTGATATCTTTTTTGCCTATCGCTTTGATTAAAGCGGCTTGCGGCTCAGATGCATCAGAGACATCCACTTCGATAGTCCGGAAGGGGCGCACCGGAAGAGGACAAAATTCCCACTGGGCGTTGCCTCGTTCCAGCTGAATCATCACATAGCCTTTGTCTTCTTTTTCTTCGCTGAAATCGACTCGCTCAATACTGCCTGGGTAGATAACTGGAGGCTGGTTCGACTTGTTGAGATTCTGATGTCGGTGGACGTGCCCCAACGCGACGTAGTCAAAGCAAGGTCGCGTCAGCATCGAGATGGGGATGGTAAACCCTTTGCCGACTGCTAGGAAGCGCTCTGCACCTAAGTTAGCTCGGTCTGCCATCAGGTGAGCTAAAAGAACGGTTGGTACTTCCGGATCTAGACGCCGGATTTCTCCTTCCAGGCAAGGCTCAAGACGCTTAATTAATAACTCGTTGACTTCGGCTAGAGACAAATCTTCAGTTTCCGGGCGCGTCAGCAGGGCGGAACGGGTGAGCCAAGGGAGGGTAATGATTTGGACGGGACCGCTGCGGGTTTCGATGCGGTGGGTGACGATGCGATCGCCGACAATAAACCCCGGCACTCCCAATGTCCGATAAATACATAAACTCGCGCCTCCCTGCCCCTGAGAATGCTGGTCGTGATTCCCCACCAGCAACACCGTTGGGATCTGGGCATCGACTAAGCGCCGAAACTGGCTGGCAAACGCTTCCTGTACATACGGCGGCGGCGTTGCATCGGGGAAAGCATCTCCACCGAACAAGACCAAATCAACGGGTTCGCCATTCTCTCCGTCTGTACTTTGCCCAATCGCTCGGTCAATACACTTTGATAAAGTATTGACAAAATCCTCAAGCCGTGTGTTTACTCCGGTTTCCGGATTGACCCGTCCGTGGGAGAAGCCACTCCCCATGTGAATATCGGATAGGTGGAGGATTTTAATCATTTTGCTAATTGGTAATTGGTGATTGGTCATGGGTAATTGGTAATCTTCTTGCATTACCCATTACCCATTACCTATTACCCATTAGACATTCTAAATGTGAATTCCACATTCAGTTTTACCCATGCCGCGCCAGCGACCTGCGCGTTCGTCTTCACCCTCAGCAACGGGTGTAGTAATGGGTTCGTCGCCGATGCTGGCATATCCCTGATCGTGCAGAGGATTGTAAATCATGCCATGCTCAGCCACATAAGCCCAGCTGTCCTTGCGTGTCCAGTTGGCCAGAGGATTCACTTTCAGCCGTTGCTGTGAATCTAGTTCCAAGACTGGCATATCAGCACGAGTCACGGCTTGGTCGCGGCGACGTCCGGTAATCCAGGCAACGGTGCTGAGTTCTGCCAGACCCCGTTGCAACGGTTCAATTTTGGTCAGGTGGTGGAATTGGGTGATGTCCTTATCCCACAGCGCTTCGCCGTATTTAGCTGCAAAGGCTTCGCGAGAGTCAAGATCGGGAATTTTGTAAGTTTGGAGGTTTAAATTGTAAAGTGCCTGCGCTTTAGCAACTAACTCCAGGGTTTGAGGAAAGTGATACAGCGTGTCCAGAAACAAGACTGGCACTGGCGTTGCTGGTTTGAGATCGCGGTATAAAAGATCCGTAATTAC
The DNA here is from genome assembly GCF_039961925.1 of Trichocoleus sp. DQ-U1. Lineage (NCBI taxonomy): Bacteria > Bacillati > Cyanobacteriota > Cyanophyceae > Leptolyngbyales > Trichocoleusaceae > Trichocoleus > Trichocoleus sp. DQ-U1. Next base: position 31,791 of record NZ_JAMPKB010000062.1, read on the forward strand.
CAAATCATCCACATTAAAGGCGCTGGTTTGCACCAGTCCCGTGGGGATATTTGTAACACACCAAGCCAGGATCTCTCTGGGATGAGCTTTGTCAAATTTTTGGTTAAGCTCATCCAGATTAAACGAGGAGATGCTAACGGGAGCTGTGGTGCTATCGCTCATGGTACGTTTCTAGTGAATTTCTGAATTCTTTATTACAAATTATTTTACCTCTTATAAGCACCTAACCCGATCGGAGAACAGGGCTATAAATGAACATCGTGTAAAGAATTGCATGGCATTCTACTGGCGCAGGCATGGGCGCGGACAAGAATCACCCCGCCTACATTCCCTCGCCAACATCCTGCTATCGAGAGGAAGGATTGTAGAGGCAAAGCGTAGCCAGTCACAGAATGATTCTGCTGCTTTTTTGGGGATGGGTGTCCGCATTGAAGAAAAGATGAGATAACTTCTAATTGTTGAACCGGCAATTGATTTCTGCCAAACTGCACTAGGAGCTATCATCGCCCTATCAAAGTTTTTTGGAGAGATTGAGTGCGGTTAATTCTGTACAGCAAGCCGGGTTGTCACTTGTGCGAGGGGTTACAAGAAAAACTCGAACAAGTTTCAACCCCCCCCATTGAACTGGAAATCCGGGATATCACTACTCGCGAAGATTGGTTTCAAGCCTATCAATATGAAATTCCCGTCCTGTTTAGGGTTCGATCGCAGCGTACAGATCGAGTAGAAGAACCGTTGCCCCGTCCTTCACCCCGCGCTACGGTGCAGCAGTTGGAGCAAATGTTACAGAAATATTTGCTTGTAAAAGATAAAGAATAAGCGCGAATAGTCTTGAGTCGAGCGTCCGCCTGCTAACGATCCGATGACTCATGACTAACGATTAATGACTCGTGACGATTGTGAGGAGTTACTAAAGATGAAATTGCGAGAGTTATTAGCAACCATTCCCCAGATTGAGCAACCCTCTAGTCAGACTGCTCTGGAATTGGAAGTTAAGGGCTTAACGACAAATTCCCATGCTTGTCAACCGGGAGATTTGTTTATCGGGATGCCCGGAACGCGAGTGGATGGAGGGGAGTTTTGGGAAGGCGCGATCGCATCCGGTGCAGTCGCCGCCCTGGTTTCTTCTCAAGCTGCCCAAAAACATCCTCCCAAAGGGGAAGATGCCTGCGTGATTCCAGTTGCAGACATGACTCAAGCTTGCGCCCAAGTTGCTGCTGCCTTTTATGGCTACCCAGCGCAACAGCTAAAACTGATTGGCGTCACTGGCACGAATGGCAAAACGACAACGACTCATTTAATCGAATTTTTCCTGACTTGGAGCCAGTTACCAACGGCTTTATTTGGGACGCTGTATGCCCGTTGGGCTGGCTTTCAACAAACCGCTGCCCACACGACGCCTTTTGCTGTCGAACTGCAAAAACAACTGGCAGACGCGATCGCAGCCGGATCTCAGATGGGTGTGATGGAAGTGAGTTCTCACGCTTTGGCGCAAGGTCGGATTTTGGGTTGTCCGTTCTCGGTTGCTGTGTTCACCAATCTCACCCAGGATCATCTAGACTTCCACCGCGACATGGAAGATTACTTCAATGCAAAAGCATTGCTGTTTAGCCCTGAATATCTTAAAGGGCGGGCGGTGATTAATTCCGATGACGCTTACGGACAGCGGTTGAGCGAACGGTTAAATCCAGACCAAGTATGGCGCTACAGTGTCAACGATACAACCGCCGATTTATGGATGAGCGACCTGAGTTATGAGCCAACGGGAGTCAGCGGGGTGATGCATACACCCAAAGGTGACGTGGCTTTCCGTTCGCCTCTAGTCGGGCAGTACAATCTGGAAAATTTACTTGCCGCTGTGGGAGCAGTGTTGGATTTGGGAGTAGATTTGGAGTTAATTGCGGCGGCGCTGCCCGAATTTTCGGGAGTACCGGGACGGATGGAACGAGTGCAAATCGGTTCCCAGCAAGAGATTAGCGTTATTGTCGATTATGCTCACA
>NZ_JAMPKB010000063.1:0-33672 GCF_039961925.1 Trichocoleus sp. DQ-U1
ACAAATGTGGCGGCGTTATCCTCTACACTCCGAGTACGGTCAGCAGATGGAACGATGTGCCCCCGGTCATATCCAGATCCTGAATACATCGTTGGCGTCACCTTCTCCCAACCAGCGGGGAGTGTTGGGTCAGGGCGAAAGTTGTCTTGGCGGTCAGTGTTCCCTAACCACAATTGGTTCAGCTGCCAGCTAGCCCAGTTTGCAGTTCCCTTACTTTTGTTGTAAGACAACGCATACTGAGGCTTCACCATCAGGTAGTTATCAGGATTCGCAACGCTGCTGATGGCGTTACTCGGATTGCCTAATTTGAGGTGAATGCTCGTTGAGGAAGGTGATGGTTTGGGAGTGGCGGTTGGGGCTGGCGGCGTTGGTCTTTGTGTTGTTGAAGATGGCTCCTGAATCGGGCATCCCTGAAGCAATAAGACTAAAACAAGCGTAGCTGCTAAAGTTTTCAACCGAGCCAGATTCATCATAAGTGTAAAATGCCTCAAAAACTTGTCAAGGCGAAAGGCTTCAATGTTTATATCAAGATTAAATGCCCATAAAGAGGACGCCCCAAAAAAGTCCGATTTTTACATCAAGGCTTTTCTAATTAATTGCACGGACTCTCTACCTTGCCTACATAAACAGACTTTCGCTTCCCTGCTCTCCAATAGCGTAGATATCGATAGGGACCACAGCCATTAATTATCTTTTCTTCCAAGTAACCAATACTGCCGTTACGTCCCCGACCCTGATTAGGGAACGCTGCCTCCTCAATCGGCTCCGGTATCGGTTCCATTGCCTGTAGTAACCCGTCGATAATCGCTTTCATCTCTTTGAGTTCATCCCGGTTCCATTTTGCCTTCTTTGGGGGAGAAGTCAGAGGGGTTTTTTCTCGGCATGGCATTTAGGGTGCAAATAATCAGCCATAACCTTGATTATTGCACCCTAAAAGTTTAGGGTGCAATATTCAGACAATTTATCGGCAATATTGCACCCTAAATCAACATCAGAAGCCGCAACCGCTTTAGAAATGTCGATTGACACATTTTTTTTGGGAATTACACTTCCTAGAAAAAATCCGCAATGTAGAGGGGTGAGTAGTATCCAATATGTTGGAAAATTCCTGAAATCTTCAAATTTAGTTGAATTCGGCTACAAGATATCGAGGCGGTTAGGCGATTGTTTTGACTTCGCCAATAGTATCTACTGTTCATTTCACCTCATAAACTACCGCTCAGTTTTGAGTTGAGTTTTTTTTACCTAATCAATTTCTCGATTTTCGGCCTCCACTAGAACTCACTCCTAAACTTCCACTAGAACTATTAACTATATTCCCTGGGTTTTCCCTTAGTCGAACACTAGGGGAGCTAGCTCCACAACGCGAACCATTGGTAGCTCTATCTTCCGGATTCATGCACAGACTAGAACTGCTAGAAACACTTAAGCTACCGCCTGAAATGTTTAAGGGGCTATTGACAGAACTGTAATAGTTTTCTTCAAAGCCACAAATTCTAGACAAGTCCAAAGTGCTTCCATTATCTAGTTGCACATAACAAACGGGATTAGAATTTTTTGCCACTAAAGGATACATAGATTCCATTGGCCCAGCAGAAGCAATTCCAGGTAAGGCAACAATTGCAACACTACAAAAAATAGATGGCAACTGAAAGCATGTCATGACAACGCCTTTTTCTAAAAAACTGAAAAGCTATAACCAGATTTTTTAGGGAACTTCAATGGTATTGGTTCCGCAGTCGATGTAGACAGGGTCGCCAACTGCGTTGTTTAATGCATCTCTCCAAATTTCAGCTTCTCCCGAACCATTATCGCTGAAAGCGACGACCAACAAGGTTGATGTTGGGCCTTTGCAAACTGGTTTTGGATTGCTGACGCAGTACATGAAAACTCCCGTTGTTCCTTGCGGGTATGCTGTCATCAAAAAGGTAGTATTGGAGATGGCATCGAAAGTAGCTGTGCTGCCTGTCACCTTTAGGATGGCGTCTTTAACGTAACTCGTACATGAGCTAGGATGTACATTTAAATGTCTCGATGTCTGTGCCCAGCCCGGAACAGCTATTGCAGGAGATTGAGCAATCAGTAGTCCTGGTATAAGTGAGCTAAAAGAGAGTAAATGACTAAGTTTCATATTTGCCATGTCAGCCACATCTACTAATTACTCAGGAAAAAAGGTTAAGAAATTATGTGAAGTAAAAAAAATTAACATTGAGCGCTGCTATTAAGTTCTTAGGGGTATACGTGTTTCGCAACTCTGAAATGAACGGGAGAAAACCAGGGTTAATCCTACTAGAGGCAAAGTCAAACAATTCTGAGAAACCCAGACCCATTAAAACGCCAAAATGATAAGTTTTTAAAATCGGTTACTTTGCCGAAAATGTTCTTAATTCAGCAATGTTAGATAGTTTCGTCTACGGGGTTCTCAAGGGTTGAAGTATTTCCACAACTACTAATCCACTTTCTTTGGCGGCAAAGTTAGGCTTAGCGTATGTTTTGGCTCGGTTGCTACTCACCTGTCTCAATTTCATACCAAATACAACAACAAACCTCGCCCTGTGGCTGGCGAGGTTAACGGTTCATCTCTGAAATATGCAATTAACTACTTGGGATGCTATTGATTTTTCCTATTAGAGCCTAGCTGTAATTTCAGTCCACTAATTTTTTATGGATTTTTCAATTCCATCTCCAATTCCAGCTCCAACACCAGCTCCAACAATAATTCCCCCTACTACACCAGGACCACTAGGCCAACCTGCCGCAGCTCCTGCCGCAGCTCCGAGAATTCCCCCAGCTATTTTTCCCAAAAGACCACCTCCAACAATAGCAGCTTGTTCTTCAGACAACAGCTCAACAAACATTTCGGAATTAACAGGATGTAAGTCAGGAATATTGATATTAGCCATTTTAAACTTCCTCAATTTAAAGCTTACAAATATTAGTCAGGCTTTTTCTTGACTTTTATGCAGAACTTCAGTGTAGGTAAAAAATATTTACAAATAAATTTTCTGGATAAGCAGAGTTAACTTGTTGTTCTACATTCATCAAGTTTTAGTTGTAGTTTCACTTTTGTATTTGTGAATAAATATATACATCAACAAGTCAGCGGGATACAGATATCCTCGGTTTTACAACCACTTGGCAGGGGAAGTGAGCCAGCTTGCTACCAAGGAGAAACAGCCGCAAAGCATCTGTGGTGGAATAGTCCCGAAACTCGGTTTGGGAGCGCAATTGCAAAGGACAGTAACTTGATTACCCCTCAATATACCTGGAAGAAAGTAGCTGGATGCCTAAAGAAAGAAAGCGCGATGGATATAGTAAGGCTATGCAACCCTTCAAAGCTCAACACCTGATTCATGCCCTGCCTTTTATGGCGATCGCCGCCATGATTGGGTTGATTGTCTACCAGCAATGGCAACAAACGCTTCAAGCCCGACCCGATTACGACAGCACTGATGCAGCCCCACCTCGTTATCCTGCCAAGATTACAGCCAACCGCAACCCATCCTTACCCCAATCCGAGAATTGGAAAGTTCAACAGGTTTTAACGGGTGAAAGCATGATTGTCACCGCTGGCTGGAAGAAGGAGAAACTACGTTTATGCGGGATTGATGTACCGGACTCCCTAGCCGTCGAATCCCGAAACTATCTCAAGGGACTCGTTGAGCAAGCCGAAGGCGCAGTAATTGTCATCCCCACCGGACGCGATCACTCGAATCGAATGATTGGTGAGGTATTTGTCAGTGCTAATGCAAGCAACCCAGACGAAGAGAAGTTTCTCAATGAAGAAATGGTGATGGCTGGACTGGCTTACCACTACAGCCCCTATTCATCTGGTTGTTTAAATCGAGCGGGAATCATTCAAGCTGAAGAAATTGCCCGTTCTGAGCATCGAGGAATTTGGTTACAGTCAAAGGATGTCTTACATAAATAACTCCAAACGATGACAGAGCCACCCATCTACGACCTCGGCATTAGTGACACCGAGTATGCTGCACTCACAGCCAAAAACTACAATCCAACTTTAGAACGCCAACTCCTAGAGGCAGGAGAAGAGCCATTCCAAGCTTTGAAACTGATGCGATTGGTGGGGCTTTTACAAGACAAGCCACCAGAAACCGAGCCAGAATGGGAAGAGGTAATCGGTGCGATTGAAGATATCTGCGGGGAAAAACGTAATTTTGATGAACCAGTGGAGGAGAAGTGAGCGATCACATCCTTTCCACTAAAGTTAGAGAAGCAGACACCTAGATAAAAGCCAACGTAGAAAGCGCTGAACAAATTGATTGCACAGCTACAAAGAGAACAAGCCAATGGGACGGAAAGCTAAACTCAAGCAAGTCAGGCACTTAGCACAACCATCACCACAACCAGAAACTAACTCAGACCCGAATGAATTTGTGGAACAGCTAGAAAAGCAAGGCTACCAACTAGAACGGGTTGAGCGCTGTCCTGAAGTACCCAATCAACAAGTAAAGCCACAGATGTAGTTGCAAGAGTGTCGTGGCCTGCCATGAGTATGCCAATTGGCACAAGTTTTCTGAGTGTAGGCACAGCTCATCTAGTGGATGTCTTCAACAACACCAGTGCTAGGGTTGAAATGCAGCAGTAACCGAATATGCTTTGCCTAGTACGAGAGATAAAGCGATGAGCTACAGCATGAACGATGGGCTGGAAGTGGCTTCACAAGCTGCTGCTGACATAGATGCTTGGCTATGCGCTCAACCAGAAACCATTAGCGTCATTAATGTTGAGGATGACCCAACTTTTCAGAGTCGAGATATTGACTTAATTTGGACAACCCAGAAGGGTGAAGTTTTGGTAGAAGTCAAAGGTGATCGCTGGAATAGGACTAACAACTTCTTTTTTGAAACCCACAGCAATCTAGAAAAAGGAACGATGGGCTGTTTCCTGTACACCGAGGCAAACTGGCTGTTTTACTACTTCGTGAACACTCGGCTTCTATATAAATTGCCAATGCCCAAAACGCGAGACTGGTTTCGCATCACCATGAATCGGTTTCGGGAACGCTCAACGACAACCCCTGTAGGAAACAATCACTACACAACCGTGGGGCGACTGGTGCCAATTACCACGGTGATGCTGGAAGTTTTGGGTGTGGTCAGGCAGCATCTGTAGCATGATAGCGCAACCAGAGCGAGCGCTAACACCCGAACGCGACGATGAGTGAATAGATTTTTGAGAGTTTTTAACGGGTTAACACTGCCATGACAACAAACGTGTATCTGAGTTCGCTTGGGATAGCATAGCGATCTCTCTCCATCGATTAGTTCGCTAGAAATAACTCCGTAAGAAAATAGCTTTCTAGAAGCATATTTCAGTCCTGTGACTCAAATTCTAGTTTCACGGCCTTCAGATACCACCGAAGAGCTGGAACTATGTTTCAGTTGAATCGGCATCCGTCGTATAGAGTGCCTAATATAATCCTACAGTTAGGCACTCCAGTTACATTGACACGAACCCAACTGATGAATAGAATGCCTAACATAGCCCCAGAGTTAGGCACTCCGTTCATGTTTATCCGAACTAAAATTATTAAAGGCCAACCTTACCGTTACCTGGTCGAAACTTATAAAACTGCTGACGGTCAAAAACGCCAAAAGGTACTCAAATATTTGGGTCATGCTCCCACCCTACCGGATGATGCTCCAACGGCTGTTGTACTGTTTGCTGGAGGCGGTGGTGTAGAAGCTGGAATGGTCATGGCTGGTGTTAGACCCGTCTTAAGTGTGGAATGCGACCCCAGTCGAACCGAACTCTCTGCCGCACTTGCTGCCTCGTTATTGCTGAACTTTAAACCCTATGGCACGAAGGTCGTTCAACAAACAGTTCAAGAACTCGCTGATGGTAGTTTTCCCGGATTCCCCCAGCCGGATTATTTACACGCTTCTCCAGTCTGCTCAAACTTTAGTAATGCGCTGGGAAACGGTACCGAGCAATCAGTAGACCGGGAAGCAGCAACTGCTGTAGCCACTGCGATACGGGTATTGCAGCCCAAATGTTTCACGCTGGAGAACGTATCGCGGTACGAAAAATCCGAATCATGGCAGATTATTCAGGATGAGCTTGTAGCGCTGGGATATCAGATAACCGCCGCCGTGCTAGATGCAGCAGATTATGGGGTTCCTCAGTCTCGAAAGCGATTGATTGTCAAAGCCGCAAGGGGAAAAGCGCCCGGACTACCACCTAAGCAAGGCCAGGTGGGGTGGTATGAGTTTGTTAAAGATTTAATCCCGTCGCTGCCCCCATCTCAACTTCTCCCAAATCAACAGAAGGCACTTGAGGAGAAGCTGGCGATTTGTCCAGACGTTCCAGCTCTCTTGATTGAGCGAATCGGGTATAGGAACTCTTTTCCGAAACTGAGGGAACCCACGGAGCCAATCTGGACGATTAAGAGAGCCATCTTTACAGATCAGAGGCAAGGGGTTCGCAGTCGGTTTATTGATTTGTGGTGTTCTGATGGCACGGTTAAGAGATTAACGGTGGAAGCAGCAGCGCGGCTTCAAGGTTTCCCTCACTGGTATTACTTACCCGAATCAATCAATGTGGCGGGTTCGCTTCTAGGTTATAGCGTACCGCCGCACTTTGCACAGCAACTTTACTCACCTTCAGCGATCGCTCAAGGTGGATCGGAAGAGTCAGTAAAAGAAACGGACTCTGATACCGACCTTATAACCTTTCGTTACCTCAGGACGGCCCGTTGACTTGGCATTTGACACTGATATTGTGGTGAAGACCGAAATCCAATCCGCATTCCGGAACTTAGACAAAAACTGACAAAAAAATGGCTTCAAACCTGGACACAAAAGGAGTTTCAGCTTAAAAGAGCATAAATTCAGTATTCACAAGGGTTTCAGGCATTTTTTAGTCGCCGACCTCTTTTCCTTGCTCAGAAAGGTTTTCAGCCCCTAAAGGAGCTATAAAATGTCTAAGTCCCGTTACCACGGTGATGCTGGAAGTTCCGTCTGTGAGTACCATATGGCACTCTCAGCAACAGACGGAAAAGTAAACATTTCGGTGCGCCGAAAGGGTTGTCCTTGCAACGTCTGCTACGATAGTATAAGTAACTCAAGGTGAATCACTTCAATTCAAGTTAAAAAAACTAAATTTAAGCGAACTCTTTATGTATCAGAGAGGCTAAACTTATGGACATGGCAAACCGTGTCCCAGTTAACTTAGAAGGCTTAAGAGAGCGCATAGAACATGCCCGCTCTGATTCTGCATGGAAAGAATTATCGCTATCCAAAAAGGTCAGAATCCTTTTAAAAGAGCGATTAGAGGAGGTTGAACACCAGAATCAAAAAGCAACCCCTTCGCCTACTGTTGGCAAAGAGGAATAATCAGCGAGTCCACCGAAACCTATGACCCCAGAAAAATTAGACGAAATTGACCAGAGGCTTGAAGCTCATGCAGAAGCGATCGCTCAGTTGAGAAATCAACAACAGACGAACACTGCCACAGTTACAGACTTACAGCGCGTAACGTCTGAACTGCTGGATATTGCCCGACTGCATCAACAAGCATTGAGGGTGTCGCAAGTGAACGCAGATAGAGACAGAGCAGTGATAGTTGAAAATCAAGTTGAAATCAGACGCATCTGGGAATATCTACTTTCAACTCGCCATAATGGCAACGGGCATTAACATCGCAAATTATTCGACCTTTACAAATAAAGCCAAGGCGTAGTATAAAGACGATTGTACCTTTGTATCAAGTTAAAGAATATATCCCTTAGTGGATACTTATTTCAGTCATTTAAATGACTGAAAAATCAGCCCAAAAATCAGCAAAAAAAAAGGAGGTAAGTTACTCGCTAAAACTTGGTTCATTTGAAAGAACCGAAGTTACCGGCAGCAAAAAATAACTCACCAACCCAAAGTAATTTTTTGAATACACTCATGGTACCCTGACTCCCGGTAATTGTCCATGAAGTGTAGGGGTAGTTCCGAAAGAGCCTGCTACCCATGCCAAACAGACCAACCAAATTTAAGTGAAATTCGGGGAGTGGTTGATGAAGAACGCCGGTAGACGCCGGAACTTTTCTATTGGATTAAAAATTTTTGGCGGGTGACTGCCTCATCAAAAGTGAGGAACCCGTTCATGTCAAAATTACCGTCAACAACCATCCGAATCAAGTCTGCACCCGTCTCCCCTAACAACCAGAAGCAAGGGGCAGCCAAAGAACCGCCAAAAACTAAATCCGCTCAGTCTATTGATTTAATTCAGATTTTAGAGAGCGAAGTTTACCCGTGCTTGTCGCCAGAAGAAATTTACAGTTGGGGGGGTCACAATTTCAAGCGGGGGGGTAACTGCTTACGAGGTAATCCACTGTGGGGTGAAAGCAAATCGGGTACCAGTTTTGCTGTCTTTGACAACTTGCGCTTTCTGGATTCTCACAACGGTCAAGAATCAGGCGATCCAATCAAGTATCTTTACAGCCAAAAGGTAGGGCACTATGAGAATCCTAGAGGTCAAGATTGGATTGATACAGTCAAAGAGCTGTTTAGTTTAGCGGGTGTCCCGTTCCCTGAACGTGAATGGACCCCTGAACAAATCAAACAAGCACGGAGACGCGAGACACGGCAAACAATTCTGAAAGAAGTTTCAGGCTATTGTGCTGAGATACTTTGGACTGCCAGAGGGGATGCAGCAAGAAAGCATCTAATTGAGGAAAGAGGGTTTACGGAAACGGGACTGAAAGAGTTTGGAATCGGTCTATATCCCTCCGTCAAGGAAGTCAAGGAAGTCTTGCAAGCCAAGGGATTAGACCTGGAACTTGCTCAGCAAATCGGTGTGTTGTCCAAAAAGTGGGAAGGTTACATGACCTTTCCTTGGGCTAATTCTTATGGTCAACCACTGACACTCTACGGGCATCAAAGTAAGACATGGGCTGACGCAACAGGGAATCCAAAGAAGTATGCTCTGTTTAATCCCAAAGATGAAAGCGGAGAATGGTTACATACCAAAGAGTCACCTTACCTGCTAAACCGAGCCATTCGCGATCACCACAAGGAATTGATCTTAGTTGAAGGCATTACGGATGCTGCGATAGCTCATCAGCAGGGCGACACAAGGGTTGTCGCTTGCGCCGCCGCAATGCTCTCGAAGGATCAAGTACAAACGCTGATGCGACAGAAAGTAGAGCGAGTGACTATTGCGTTAGACCCTGATGAAGCTGGAAAAGCTGGAATTGGTTCTTGCATCAAACTCTTATTGGATGCAGGCATTAGTCCATACGTTGCTCCTCAGCTCCCTGACGGTTTAGACCCCGATGAATTTATTCTCAAACACGGGATAGAAACTTGGAAGAATGCACACATAGCAGAAGCAAAACACGCTTTCACATGGACAGCAGAACAAATCATCGCCAGTGGCGACCTGTCCAGTGATAAAGGAAAAGAAGACATTTTGAATCAATCCCGATGTTTTGCGCGTAACCTGAAGGATGAGCCAAACGTGGAGCTATTTTTCTGGAGTGTAATCGCTAAAGCCTTGGATATGGATACCAAAACGTTCCGCAAAAAGCTTGAAGAGCAATGGAAAGTACCGGATGAATTCATCGACCAAGACATTCCTCAGTCAAAAAGTAAGACTAAGTACCGCCACTCAGTTATTGAACAGCATTGGGGGAACCATCTAAAGCTAAATGAGCTGAAAAACATTATCGAACTTGACGGGAAGCCTCTAGAGCTGGATACAATCGCAATCCAATTGGGGATTGAATTGGATGAAGATATCCCCAAGGAACAAGCGATCGCAATTTGTACCGTTATTGCCAAAGCTAACTCTTACAACCCTGTTAAAGATTACCTCGAAGATTGCCTTCGGAAACACGCCCCGATTGACATCGACAACCTAGCCACCCGCTGGTTTGGTACGAGCGATGACCTATCAAATATCTACCTCAAACGCTACCTAATTGGGGCTGTAGCGCGGATTTATCAGCCCGGTTGTCAGAATGACACATCGCTCATTTTGCAGGGCAAACAAGGCTTTAAGAAATCCACTTTCTTCAGAGTCTTGCACCAAGGCTCTAAAGTCCGCGAGTCGCATGCAACCTGGTTTGACGACACGATGTCTGATGTCTCAAACAAGGATGAGCGCGACAAACTGCATCGGTTTTGGTGCCTAGAGTGGAGCGAATTGGAGCGGGTACTTCGCCGAGGCGATGATGTAGTCAAAGCATTCTTGACCAGCAAAAGTGACACGTACAGACCCCCTTACGGACGTGAACCCATCACGAAATTAAGGCAGTCAGTCATCGTGGGAACAACAAATCGTGATGAATTTCTAAGCGATGATTCAGGCGATCGCCGTTTCTGGACTATCAAGATTGAAAAGCGCATCGACTCAGATCAGATTGAATCTGAACGCGATCGGGTTTGGGCTTCTGCCGTCGCAGCATACAAAGCGGGTGAACAATGGCATTTGAGTGATGAGGAACAAGCGCTCTCAGCTATAGCTAATAGCGAATTCCATATGTCAGATGCTTGGGAGAAGTACGTGCTTGATTATGTTCGCAACTTACCCCAAGTCACGACCGCTGAAATACTGCAAAATGCATTGGACTTGGACAAATCCCGCCAAGACAAGTCTAGCCAGATGCGGGTTGGCGTCATTATGAAGCGCTGGGGTTGGGAGAGAAGAAAAATGGACTGGCAAGGAAGCAGACTTAACGGCTGGGTACCCACTCGCTCTACTGTCCGACCTGTCCGACCTTGTCCGACCTTAGATAATGAGGTTGGGCACCCCTCAAATGGCGCTACCTCAATGTCTTCAGACTTTGCTGTCCAACCTGTCCAACCTTTTTCTCAAAACTTTTCTCAAAAAGAAGCTACCCTCCAGAAAGATAATTTCAATCAATACGCACAAGCAGAAGGTGTTTCCACCATTGTGGTCGGACAGGTTGGACAGTGCGAATCAGAAGCTATAGAGAGTAATGGTTTTGAAGGTGTCCAACCTAGTGTCCAACCTGATGTTAAACCTCTAAATGAGGCTCAGGAGGTTGGACAAGATGAGATCGAAGGAGGGGATGTAGAGCGCCCTGTTGCGGAGGTAGAATCATCCACTCAACTGTCACCAGGTATAGAGGTTGAAAAGCTCCTAGTTGAAGTCGTTGAGTTTCAGATATTTGACACCGTGGCTGGGCGTGAGTCATACAACGCAAACTATGCAATGCATGGATATGTTCAAGATGTTCGACCTGGCGAGGTTCTGGTTCGTTGGGCTGAGCGGGAAGGTAAGCCAGGGCTTGAGGCAGAGTGGTACAAAGTTTCAGAGTTGCGATTGATTGAATGGAATGGAATTTGTGATGGGTGAGGCGAAGCGACGAAAGCAGCTAGATCCGAGCTATGGAAAACCCAACAAAACTAGACCAGATGCACGTAGACCCGAATGGGTGTGTAATTTTGGGAATGATTACTTAGCACTAGACACGCTTGATAAATGTCTGGATTGCTACGCAGCGGTTGAGGGTATCGAAAGACAAAAAGCTCGACAAGCGTGTTTATTGACAGGATATTGTGAGGGCGATATATGGACGATCCAATGGGACGTTGAGAGAGCAGTAAAGCTACGTCAAACTTTTGCCTTTTATCTCAGCAAGGATGGTACTTTAGCGATCGCTCCCTAGCCATCGTGTTTTAATTGATATGAACCAGTGCCCTGTGAATTTAAGGTTAACCCGTTGATTCACCCTTGCGAAATTCTGCTAGTAACTTAAAAAACGGTAGTAACTAGAAAAAAGTTTTACGTGGAGCGCGATCTTCGGAAAGATGATGCCCCAATTGGAGGAAACTCTACCCAATCCCTCATAACGCTTCATACAGACAAGTGAAAGGGGGGAGCGATTGCTCTATCCTAAACAGGCGGATGAGCCGGATAGTCAGGTTGCGGTTGGAAATGTTCTTCTATTGCTGCCATCACCGCTAAAACAATATCCTCACGCCAGTGACGCGCCGCAACTTGTACGCCCACAGGTAAGCCAACGCTTCCTTGTTCCACCTTGGAAGCTGTACGTTCAATTAATTCTGTGCTGGGTAATATTACGCTAAAGGTTTGGAATGTACAAACGGGCAATATACTGTACACGCTAAATGGACACGCTGATTATGTCGGGGCTGTCGTGGTAACTATGAATAGACAGCGGGTAGTTTTAACTTCGGCAGATGCCACATTGAAGCTTTGGGATTTAATAACAGGTAAATTGCTGCATATTCTATCGGGTCATACTGACTGGGTAAGAAGCATAGTGTTAATGCCAGATGGACGACGAGCCATTTCAACCTCTTGGAATCATACCCTCTGAATCTAGGATTTAGAACAGAGAGAAGCACTTGTTTGTTTTGCTGGCGAGAGCCAAATGCTAACCTGTGCTGTAACACCTGATGCAGCAATAATTGTAGCTAGTGAAGCATCAGGACGATTGCATTTCGTACGATTAGAAGGAAAGGATTTAAATAGTTGGTATTGCCCACTTGTAATGATAGAGCAGTAAAAATGTTGGCATTGTACAACTAAGGATATATTTACAAAAATTCCCCTAAATTCATACTTCTATTATGCAATGCAGTCCCTGGCAAATCTGAGCAACATAAATTTCGGCTAGCTGTGTATCAGCCTAATTTTAATTAGTTTTTTTCTTCGTTCGGAGAGTGCGATCAAGGGTTATTAATATCAGGCAAAAAGTGGCTGATATTTACTCCATTTTAGATATTTCATTAAAAATATCCGAAAGATTATTAGCAAGCCTTAATAATCTTTCTATTGTATCTGAGCGACTACAATTTAACTGAGTAGCAAGTTCTTTTAATATTTCTTGCCCTTCAGGAGTAAGAGAAAGTGTTATGTCTTCTTTTTTACCTCCACGATTATTTACGGCAATCCCCCTAATGCATTTTTGACCTTTGTGCATTTTTTTTCGTCTATATGCAGGCCGTATATCTTTACTCATAATGAATCCTTGATCAGCAAAATCATCCTAGCAAAGCTTTTAATTACAGAGAAGCAGGGTTAGATGTCATGAAGCGTTTAATAAGCATCAAAGCCTTGCTGTATACAAGTCTAGTTTATAGGGGTAAACAGAGCTATTTTGAGGCGTTTAATAGCTATTAAACAGTTTTATTAAACGTTTACCTCTGGATAGTGCTATCGCGTCGTTAACTGTTACTTGAAAACGAGCAAATTAGCGATAGTACCACCTAGCTCTTCCTCTTCCTTAAGACCCTCGGTTGCCAAAGTACGTAAAACCCTTCTTTCTGTAGCTACTCTTCTCTGCATGCCTCTATGACCTTTTTAACTATCTACTCACATCTCTTTGGAAAGGGTTTCATATTCAAAAAATACAAAGTTGATTGTGTTGCTGTACAGGTAGCGACTGTCGGGTACTCCTTCATCTGACAGGTTACTCATAAAATTTTGCATCTCGATACCATGAGTTGATATTCCATAAGAAGTTTAATATAAGAGGATCTAACTGAAAGACCAGGGTATAATCACAGCATATATCTAGTTGACTTGGGTAATCTAAGGAAGAAGTATAAAATGGCACCCAAAACAGCTCATTCATATAAAACACCTCCATTGACTGGAAAAGAAATTTTTTTCTTATACTTAGATAGTTTAAATCATCAAGAAGTTGCATTAGCTAAATCTTTCTTTGTGCGCTTTTTGATTCCAGCACTAGGAGGAGTTCCACCTCGTGGCAACAGGGCAACAGTAGAGGAAATTGAAAGGGCGTTTAAGTTTTCAGAATCTTTAACCTTAAGTCAGCTACAAAAAGCCAAAATTCCCCAAGAAGAGTATTTTGAGAAACTCAATCTTATGAAAAGTAAGCGCCGTCTTCCCAGGTGTTCGCTTAATAAATTTATTTCGTGGTTAGAAAAACAGGGCTGGTTGTTGAAAGAAGACCTGCTGAGAGATGAAGGTAAATCTCATAGAATGAACCTTCCAAAGGGGCAAAGACTTCCCGTCATTAAGTTGGGTGGAAAAACCCCTGCTGCTAACCATATGTTCAGTAAGATCGAAGGAGATATTCTTAGCCCTAGGTTGCAGCAGCAGATAGAAGGATTTAAGAGTTTTTCAGAGTCTAAGGGTATACGATCTGCTACTTATGAAACTGATTATGCAAATATGCTACGTTTCTTGGGTTGGTTTTACCATGTTAAGGAGGAAAAACAATTCTCAATGGAAGAACTATGTTTTGAAACTTTAATTCCAGTTATTGATACGAACATTAATCCATCAGACTTTTTACTAAATGAAAGGCAGGAAGATTATAAAGACCCCAGCTTGATTGAGTTTCTTTCAGAAAAGTATAGAAGAGAGAAAGAAGCAAAGGAATTAGCTGAGGAAAGAATTAAGCTATTTGATGAGTATTTTAAGTTTATAAATGGTCATCCTAAAACGAAGGTAAATAGATTACAGAGTTTAATAAATGTAGCAAAATACCTTTACCAAAACATTACACAGGACAACGATCCTAAAGAAGGATATCACGATATTCCTATTATTGAGATTTTTAGAAAAAAACGGAAATGTGAGCAACGTATTGCAAGAATAACAGATCCTACAGTCCCTCATGAGGTTAAAAATGTCCCTTGGGATAAGGTTTTTGATGTTTTAAATAAGCTTAGAATTGAAGTTGACAACAAATATAATTATTCTCAAATTAAAGGTAAAACCACTGTCATAAATCGGAAAAAACGAAATTTTTACGGTTTAGTGCGGTCCTATCAGCGCTTTCTCCTACTTGCCTTCATGTGTTTGATGCCGCCTGATAGGTCTCGTACCTATCAGGAACTTGAGATAGGAAAAACTTTGGTTTGGGGAGATTATGATGGTTCTCACTTTACTCCCAAGGAAAAGATGAGCTTTCCCGATCAAGCCAAATTGTATTTAAGGCTAAATCGGCTAGATTATAAAACAGGCAATACTTACGGGAAATATTGGTGTGAAGTTCCAAATCGAGAGTTTCCAAATGGAAAAAAATTTTACAATTACATTAACGAGTGGCTGGAAGAGTACCGACCTCTGCTTGGAAAAAATCACAACAAATTCTTTACCAAACATCAGGATAACGACCAATCTCCTTGGGATGTTACTTCAGTTCGTCTCAGAATAAGATATATTTTTATGCGATTGGCTCAAACTCCAGTTTCCCCAAAAGAATTACGAACAATGTATATTACCAATCTCAAAAAAATTAGTGCCTCCTATTCTGAACTAGAAAGTGCTGCTGTGGCTATGCATCATAGTGTTCGTACTCAATCAATTTTTTATGACAGGTTAGATCAGCATGAAAAGTTAAAACCGATAGCATCCCTTAATGAAAAAATATGGATTGATTATTGGCGTTCTCAAAATTAGGTCATCGGCGCTGGAAAGCAGCTCTTGAGGACGGGTGGTTGAGCATTCCCGTGATTGTTAGAGAGTTCAAGGACGCTCTTGCCGAACTAGAAGCGCTGCTGTTGGAGAATGCTTACAGGGAGAAAACGATTGAGCAGAAAGTGCGGGAAGGCGCTTTATGGAAGGAAGTTGAGCAGGAAAGTGCCAAAAGCCGACAAGGAACCCGTCGAGACATCCAGGAAAATTTTCCTGGATGTTGCGAACAGTTTGGGCAGTCTCGCGATCATGTGGCGAAACGTGCCGGGTTGGGTTCGGGGAAAACTTACTCCAAAGCCTCTAAAGTGGTTTATGAGATTGATAAAGCCGTTTCGAGCGGACACCTTACTCGTGCTAAGGCATTGCGAAGTGTTTTGAATCATCAAAGCGTAGACGGAGCTTACAAGCTGACTCAAAAACCCGTTGCCCAGAGAGCGACCCGACTTTAGAGTTAATTGCTAGCGGAGAGGTTTGCACGAGCAACGAAGCCCAGTTGTTGCTAAAGAATCGGCAACAGTTAAAAGAGCGATCGCTCCTTTTTCCTCTACAAGACGAGTATGACTTGTCCAACTTGCTTTCACATCATCTCACCCTAAAGCCAGGGGGTCTTGTAGAGATTTATGCACCAAAACTTTCTGACTGGCATGACTCGCCCTGCTCGTATAGAATCGGTGGATGAAAATAGGTGTAAGGTGTGGAAGCGAAATGTTCAGACGATGGAGATGGAACTACGCAGCTTTCCCCATACTGACTTAACCCCTCTTCCCTTGGAGGAAGTGCCGTCCCTTCTGGAAATCAACTCGCGCATAGAAGCGTTGTCCCAAATCGTAAGTCTAGACCCGTTCGACCGAGGCATTTTGCAGTCGCTAGAGCGTTGCGTAACTTTGACTCCAACTGAACGGGAATATTTCAACCGAATTGAGTTGAAATATCAGCAAGGACAACAATCAACCCACAAGGGGCTAGGGAATGGGGAACGGGAAACGGTAAGGAGCGAAGCGTTCTCCGTTCCCTCGTTAAACTCGTCAGTACCTGATGTTACTCCCCGACACGAACACTCAATACCTGTTAGCTCTCCTCAAGAATATCGAATTGAAACGTTTGAGTTTCCTCTACCTCCAACGCTCAACGAGATGATTCGCAAAGGTACAGGCGGTTGGCAAGCTTCGGCTAAATAAAAGCGGGAGTGGATAGAACTAATTGCCTCTTACTGTAAAGGAGCGTATCAGTTTCAAGGAAAAATTTGGCTGGAGTATGTATGGCGAGTGAAGAATTTAGCTCGCGATAATAACAACATTGCCGCTGCGACTAAGTACATTGATGACGGCTTAGTTGAAGCGGGAGTGATAGCGGATGATTCACTCGAATATATCCAATCTCTAGTCTGCCATTGGTACGTTCAAAGTAATCAAGATATGGTTATTGTCAGGATAGCCAACGTGCCGATTTACAACGGAGAGCCATTAACAACAATGGGTGGTTCAAGCGAGTTTCTCACTGCTGTTTCAACCCAAGTGCAATTGTCTACAGCACTGCGGAATGTTCCACCAGCAAGGCTATCCGTTTCAAGTCAAACAGTGGAGAATCCTCAAGAGCTGCTTTTATCAAAGTCGAACTCTATGTCCTACAAAGGTAGCAATGTTCAACAAGAATTTTAGGAGAACTAGCTGTGTCAGTAATTCAGATCAACGCAATTGATTTGGATTACACATTCCAGGTTTCTGCGAAAACGAGTTATTACCGTTGATAGCTGGGTTTAACAGTGACAGTTCAACTTGGGCTGCAATGATGCGATCGCTAGTTAAGCAGCAGTATTAGGTGCTTCGCTTGGATGACCGAGGAGTTGGACAAACGATCCCACCATCCACACATGTACAGTGCCAAATAAAATGACATCGAGACAAATTCGTGTCGCTCGCGCCAAGTCGGTCTACTGCAAGATTGCAAAGAAAGTTTGCATGAGCGACCTATCATCAACTCCGAACGATTGCGTGTCCTGGCTCCAAGCCCAAAAGCAGCTAAGTCTAGCTTTGCTGCTTTAACGACACTAATATATCTCCACAACAATTAAAAAGTCACTGTACAACCAGGGAGGATAGGTTCGCATCGCCCGATAGCCTAAAAAGATGATGTTACACGGCAAGGCTGCTCCGGGACTCCTCAATTTAATACGTTAGCCTATGAGTATGTACTCAACCGTATTTCTGACTTCGTTGCAATGAATCTCCCCGACCTCGATTCTGAAACCCTTGATCGCATTATTGAGATGGCGTGGGAAGACCGCACACCTTTTGAGGCAATCGAACAACAGTTTGGTCTTCAAGAAAAACAAGTGATTGCTTTAATGCGGCTCCAAATGAAAGCGTCTAGCTTTAGGATGTGGCGCGAGCGTGTAAGTGGGCGCAAAACCAAACATATCAAACAACGGGAATTCGTTTCTGGATGCTTTCACTCTCAAAACCAGAAGGGTTCTTAATGGGTTCTGACAAGGAATTTGGGTATTGGAGTGATGATGCGAGCGCGTCAAAAACCGTGTACGCTTTGCCAGCAACTGGAGCCAGTACTCTACCGGGTAAAATATGACGAGTCAGCTCAATGGAGCTTTGTTTGTCGCCATTGTTGGGATAGTGTGAGTCAAAACAACCCGTTCTATGTCTATGGCGGCACTTGGAAAGCGAAGAAATAAGAATCTACCCCTTTAGATATTTTGCTCTAGAGCATCTAACCAACTATTTGACTGTTTGCTGCATTAAATTGCTTAAAATTGGGTTCAAGATTGTGAGTATTACTTAGCCGTTAGAAGGAAAATACAAGGAGCTAAAATCCCTTGGTCTCAAACCCAAGGGAAGTTAGCAACTCATTCCATCGCTCAACAGGCAAGCTGCCCCCAGATGCACTATCATGTCCGTGACCGTAGCTTCCCTCTCCGGGTGACAAGTCCACGTTTTTCAAAAAATCCAGCACATTGATTCCCGATGCAGTTCTTACACTGAAGTTGACGCGCCCAGGAATATATCCCTCATTTGCAACCATGACGATATACTTGGGCAACCTTGTACGCCAGCTTTGGGCAATCAGTGGATGAATTTGACAAGGTGAGTTAACCCGCACCAAAGCGACATTGCCAGAAAAGACGGGTGCGGCTTTCTTGGCTTGTTCCATCGCTGCCTGCACCTCTTTCCGCGATTCCCTTAATTGTTCGACTTCCTGTGTGCTGGAGTTAACTAGCGATCGCGGATTATCATGAGTCAGCAATGCTCTTACTGCTACTTCTGGATTGTACTGGGAAGCCCGACGTGCCGAGTTAATCAGAGCAGATGCCTCTTTCAAATACTTGGCAGTGTACCGACTTTTAGCAACTGCCAACATCTCAAAGGGAGCTTTTTCACCTAAATCGCTAACTGTACCAATTGCGGCAATCCAGTCTAAATCCGATACATCTGTTAGTGACGAACACAATTCCCAAATCAGTAAAGACGTGTTGGGAATAGGTTCCCAGGTGTAGGCACTAATCAGGGTATCACCGGGTGGAACTCCTTCTGGACGATGGTGATCGATAAAGCAGGTGGGAACGCCAGCAATTACGGGTTCCGATTGACTGCCCAAATCGAGAACGAATAAACTATCGGGTGCAGATGCAATGACTCGTTCCCGGTTCGCAGGTGTCCAAGCATTGCGATCGCGATTCGGTGCAACCAGCGTCACATTCTGAAATCCAGTGCGTGACAACGCTAGCTGCAACACAACTCCCGCCGTCACGCCATCAGCATCCGAGTCGTGCAGCACGACGACAGACTTATCCGGTTGGATGCGTTCAACAAAAGGTTTAAACGTATCACGCGCTGCTTCTAGGGTTGGTGTCTGGTTGATATTAGACCTCCTGCATAAATAGTGAGAGTGTGTGCCAGTTGGTGAGCGAAGATTGCACAATGAAGGTGCTGGCAGCATAGTGGAGGAGGAGAAAAAATGGCTTACAGCGAGCTAGAACAGCTTTCGGAGGGTGAATTCAAACGCTTATCTGGAGTTAGCCGTAGTACCTTTGCTGAGATGGTGGGGGTGTTGCACCCTCACATGAACCGCCAAGGACGGCGGGGTGGACAAGCCAAACTGAGCGTGGAAGACCAATTGCTGGTGGCATTGGAATATTGGCGAGAATATCGGAGTCAGTTTCACATTGGGGTGAGTTGGGGATTGCACGAAACCACAGTTGGACGGATTGTGCGAAAAGTAGAAGACCGACTGATCAAGTGTGGTAGGTTCCGGCTGCCGAGCCAACGCCAGTTGTACCAACCAGGCTGGGAGCGGAAAGTCATGGTGGTGGATGTGGGAGAGATGGAAATCGAACGCCCCCAAAAAAACAGAAACAGTACTACAGTGGCAAGCAGAAGTGCCACACCCTAAAAGCGCAACTATTAGTGGAGTTTGAAACGGGACAAATCATTTGTACCGCTATTGACACAGGCACAACACATGATTTTAAGTTGCTCAAGCGCAGTCGATTACCGTTTGTCTCGTCGCAATTGTGCTTAGCTGACCGAGGCTATCAAGGGTTTGCTAAACGCCATGCGGGAGCTTGTACTCCAACTAAGAAGCCCCGCAAGCAACCTTTGCCACAGGAGGAAAAGCAGCATAATCGAGCCTTGGCACGACTGAGAGTGCGAGTTGAGCATGTGATTCGCCGCTTCAAGATTTTCCGCATGTTTTCAGGACGTTATCGCAATCGTAGAAAGCGGTTTGGCTTACGATTTAATCTGATCGCTGGGTTGCTCAACTACGAACTGGCACATGCCTCATGATTCATGCAGGAGGTCTATTGTTTCCTAATTCAACAACATCAGATATCTGATTGCTCTCCCCGCTAAAGGGGGTTGAGGCGTTCCCCAAGGGTACGGCAGAGTCAACAAATGCTTCGGAATCGTTCGTTACTGGTTCAGAAGACAGAGTTGCAGCCAAACGGCGTACCGTCTCCAGGGTGTCAATTTCTTCAGGAGGTTTATCATTTCGCACACGCACAATACGAGGAAACCGCAGTGCATAACCACTATTGTGTCGCTCTGAGGGTTGCACGCGGTCAAACGTCACTTCCAAAACAATGCGCGGTTCCACGATACACACCTTCCCATGCGCCAATTCTTGCAACGTGTGGGCGCGAAACCAATCGGACAGTTCAGCGACTTCCCCATCCGTTAACCCTGAATAGGCTTTACCGATATTTAACAGCGTTGGCTCGGTTTCGCTCTGGCGGACGGCAAAGGTATAGTCTGAGAGGAAACGATGCCGTTTGCCATTTCCCACCTCGGCGGCTGTGACAACAACATCTAGTGTCGCCATTGCGCGTTTGATTTTCAACCAATCGCGTCCCCTTCTACCGGGTTTATAGGTTGAATTCAAATCTTTTACCATCAAGCCTTCATTGCCTCTTGCCCTCGCTGCCGTGAATTCTGCATCTAAGCCAGAAATATCGCTGACTTGTTAGGAAAGTCCGCAGCGTACTCTTTGAGTATCGAGGTGAAGTGATTCAAGAAGACTTCGCCTTTTTACAAAGGGTTCGTTAATCAGGACGCGCCCGCAAGCATACAAGACATCGTAAGCGATGAAGGCAACAGGAACAGCGGCAAGTAATTCGTCCGAAACTTTCTTGCGTCCCAAGCGTTTTTGTAGTTCCTGAAAGGGGAGGATGCGTTCTCCTTGGATGGGGACAATTTCCCCATCTAAAATTAAATCGGCTGATTCATCGCTATCTTTTGAGTCTAATTTGATAGTGGCAAGCGGTTCGATTAAATCAGGAAAACTGGCGGTAATTTCATCGAGTGTCCGGGAGAAAATAGCAACACGCTTACCATTGCGAACCGTGCCGTGGAAAATTGAGTTGTCTTCGTCTAGGTGAGGGGCAATGTGAACTTGGGCGCGAATGCCATCATATTTGTCTTCAACCGCAAATCCATCAGGCATTTGTTTGGCAACTTCCGTTAAATCGTCGGCGGGAGATGCCAACATAAATTTAATCGGGTGGAATAGCCGCATTTGGGCTTCGTCAAGTTTTCCTAGCCTTGCTAGCAAGGCAGTTTCGCCAATATCTCCGATGAGCATATTGACCCACTGTACCTTGGAAACCTCAATTTGAAAAAGACGAGCGATTGCATCTTCAACGGCACCTTCTTTCAGTCCAATACGCAAATCGCCTGCTAACAGCTTGACGATATACTTTGCTTCTAGAGGTGTTGCCATTTTCAACAACTCTATAACCAGTTCGGTTTTGCGTTTGGTTCCTGTTGTCGCTGCTAATTGTTCGAGTTGGTTGGATAAGGAATCAAGGGTGAGAATTGGTTGCTGCTGTGAACGTTGGGGATTATTGGTAAATGCTTCCTCCATTACGTCACCGGGGTCGCCAAGTTTGACTAATCGTTCTTGAAGGACTGATTTTTCTTGCTCACTTACGGCGGCGATCCCTGTTAGCAAAGCCGCTCCACCTATATTAATAGTACGCTGGTCTCGTAAGGGAAATATATAACCGGAAAAGTACCGTGCCGCCAGTACTAAATCGTTATCGGACAGTGAGGTAAAATAGCTTCCCAACAAGGAGGCTTTTGTCAAACGTTTTGTTGTTGCTCCAACTTTTTCAGCTACGTCAGCAAAATCTATTAAGGCTTCAAAATTTAACTCTGGATTTTGATTAAAGTTAATTTCATTTTCGACGTTGGGGGGTGTTAAATTGGGGTTTTTAGTCATGCCTGAACCTCGATAATTTTCTCCCCTGTGGCAACCACTTTTCGCTTGCTTTTTGTTTTTTTCAGCTCCACGTTTGTCCTCTGGCAGGTAGGGCAAAAGTAAATTATTCGGGTTTTGTCTCCTTCTTCATCCGATTGGGTAACTTGACGAAGTTGGCGGATTGCGTTGCCACATTCTAAACAAGGCAGGTTGGTGCGGCGAAAAACGTAGTGCCTTGTGCCGTACTCGCTTCCAGGTGTGTAGACGAGGAAGGGGTTATTTTGCAGACGTGTACGCGCTTCATCTGATACGGTGAAGCCACCTGTAATGTAAGCGCGTTGAGCCATTAAGGGAATTGAATGAATTAGGCGTTCTAGTTCATCGGCTGTCAAATTGGCAATTTTTCGCCACGGATCGAGGCGACAATCAAATAGTATTTCGGCTCTCAGGTAGTTTCCAATTCCAGCAACAATTTGTTGGTCGAGTAAGGCTGCACCAATGGTGCAATCACTATTTTCGGGTGTCAGCAGCTTTTGTAGGAACACAGGCGCATTGAAGGGCTTTTCGTCTGGATAGGGTAGGATATCTGTACCGAGAGTGCGTAAGTTTTCGATGATTTCAAAGGGATTGCCCGCGCCTAAATCGAAAATTGGGGCGGAGTAGAGAATGGCACAGGCATCGGGTACGACAATACGCAATCGTTCGCGGCGATCTATTTCTTGGGGTGGATGATCTAAAATTGCCCAGCTTCCCCACATCATCAGGTGGGAATGGAAGTAGTAACCATCTTCAATTAAGCCAACTAGGTGCTTGCCGTGCGAGAGGACTCGTTCGATACGCTTGTTGAGTAAAACACCGGGATGCTCTTTTTCCCAAAATAAAGCTGTCTTTGTCCGTGCTTTGAATGACACGATGGGTTTGCCCCCAAGTGCCCGATCTAAGGCATCGGCAAACCGTCTGACTTCTGGTCCTTCTGGCATGAGTGTGAAAGAGCGTTACTTTTTTTACTTTAAAGATGTGGCTCCTGAAGTAACATCCTTCCTAATATAGAGACTCAAAGACAGCACATTGATGCCTTTTACGAGCATTTCTAATAGCAGTTGCGATAAACATTAAAACTCATTTATCACAGCTAACAAATTTCAATTAGCGGGTTAAGAAATTTTTCTTTTTTCCTAAATTGAAAAGACGCCAGTTTTACTTCTCCTAAATTGCTCAAACCCTTGTTTTTGTGCTTTTCCCTTCTGATATAACTCTCGCAAAAACGAGCGCTTCGCAGCTTGTGCTATCCTTTCCAGAACTAATTCAGTTATTTCGCTATGTTTTTCGCTTCAGAGGAACTAATTGCATTGATTGTTTCGATTGCGATCGAGAGCTTATTTGTCGCCATCTGCGCTCAAGTTAGAAAAAAAGACTGGCGAAAGCTAGCAATAATTGCTGGTGCTGCCACATCAATCACTCATCCTATAGCATGGAAGCTGTTTATCGAACTATCACCGTATTTAAGTTTCCCGATGCGTTCCCTGTTGATCGAAACTGGTGTCGCGCTTGTTGAAGGTTTGATGTACCGATGGGCAATTGGTTATTCATGGCGATGGAACATTGGCTTATCTTTCGGTGCTAATCTCGCTTCCTATAGCTGCGGACTTCTGTTTTATTATTGGCAGGGGTAATAGCAATAATAATGGAATTTCTAACCAAGCATGAATAGCTGCTGCAATGCCATAGAAAGCGCGAGTAAGTGCAAACGAATGCTGAAAAGCTACTAAAAAATAAACCGATATCCCAGCCACCAACCAGTAAAATTTTTTAGATGGAAGCCAGGATAAGAATGTTTCTGCGTCCTCTTTCGTCCACCGCGAAAATAAGCCGATGACCGCTGCATAGTGCATACATTGGAGAAAAGTAGCAGCCGAAAACAATGGATAAGCAATTGATAAATGTTGCCATAATGGTGCAACAAAAGCATTTAAATAATGGGTGTTTGTTTCAAGGGAAAAATTTATTATCCCTAAAAGTTTTAAACTAATAATTCCTATTGGTATTGCTCCAAACACAAGTCCGCAGATTAATAACGTGCGAAATCTTTTAGTACGTTGTCGTTCTAAAATAAATGCTACTGGTGTTAAATTGTGAACAAGCGCCAGTATAACTAAGGTAAAAATCGGGTCTTTGATAATCCCAATACCGCCTAAACAGCTAACAGCTAAACCAAGTATCCCCAATTGCCAATTCTGTCGGTAAACGTGGTGAGTAGCGACTAAAACTAATCCTAATCCGCCGAATAGTTCCAACAAAGGAGCTAACTGAATGCTAATTAGCCCAAAGATAGCGCAACAGCGTACTAAAGCAATTAATAGTACTAATTGCAGCAAACGCCACTCAAGTGTTTTATTTAAATTCTGATGAAAACGGCTATCGATATAGCGTAATTCAATAGCAATGTGAGCAATGCCGAACGTGAATAGTGTGGTGGCATAAGTAGTAAAGGGAAAAGCAATTGCACTCAATGCACTAACTAAAATAATTAGCCCGCTCCCCATAATTTTAGTCATTTGCGGCTTACCATTTACTTTTTTCTTCTTCTGGAAATAATTATCCATCCTAGTATTGCTATTCCGATTACCAGAAAAACAAGCCAGTTGAGGGCTAGTTGCCTGTCTTGCTTAACTAGAGATAGCTGTAAACTGTCCAAATTTAGCGACTTGACTTGAAAATTATCTTCTACCTTACTGTATATCACGGGTACCTCGCTTGGTGGCTTAATAGTTGGAGTACCTTTAATCAGCGCATTTTGGAGGTTAATGTTTTGAAGTATCGTTGACTTAGAAAATAGTGGCCAAACTTCCAATTCAGCGCTACTATTTTCTAAGTCTTTAGGCTGGACTTTATTTTTAGCAATTGCTAAGATTGTTGCAATGGGTCTATACCCACTGACTGGGACGCATTCTCCTGGTTGAATCAATATATAAGGGCTGGGGGGTAGATTAGGATTTGCCGAACTAATTTGTAAGAATAGCCAATAGTCTGGATACTTTTCTTGGTTAGTAATTTTCACACAGTAACTAAAACCGCGCGTATAACCTGGGCTTGGTGATAAATCGGCTAGAATCGTCAAACCCTGAAAGGATGGCATATTTTTTACAGCTATCATCAGCCACTCCACTGTTAAGTTTAATTATTGGCGGGCTTTATGCTGAATCTAATCAGCGGATGATTTGCTTACTAACTTTTGTTGGTAAGGTTTTGTAGTCCAGGGTTTGCGATTTCTGACTTATGCGATAAAGACTTTTTCAGCAAGCCCTACTAATCCATTCTACACGCAACTTTTCAATCGCTTCCTCTTTGAGTTTCGCCTCAACTTCGATCCACGGTGCGTTGCGATAAGCGCTTGGCATCACGGTAATCAAATCGCTGTGGTGCGGGTCGTTAAAAGATTCGCGTCCATTGGAAATATGGACGAGTTGCCATTCTGGAACAGGCCAAGTTGTACGTGCTTGTGCTAATATTTCGCCAACGCTAGGATGTTCGTAACTATCTAGTTTTTCGTGAATAACATGATGGTGCGCGTCGAATACTATTGGTACTGCGGCGGCGCGACAAATATCTAAAATTTCGGTAGCACTATAAGCGTATTCGTCGTTTTCTAATGCTAGTCTGTAGCGAATATTATCTAGTAAATCTCGGATAACACTGATGAGACGTTCTGCGCGATCGCCGCTCCCTTGCCAGAAGGATTTCCACCTCCAACACCAGAAGGGCAAATTGAGGTCAAACAATATCCAGCATACCGTTCTGCCACAGTTCGCTATTCAGGAGAACTGTCAATGGCAGCCAATAGAGCTTTTGACCCTCTCTATCGCCACATCAGCTCTAACAATATCTCCATGACAGCTCCGGTGGAAACCCGTTATCCAGTTAGCACCCTGGAAGCCAGTAAGATAGGCGCACCCGATGAACGTGGTTTCCACAGAGAGAACTTGCCTCAGTAGGGATACCCCAATGCCCAGAGGAAGGCATCACAATAGCGATCGCGTGTTTTATCTCAAGTGAAGTCTCTTCTAATTCTGGCAATCGCAGTATTTAATCCTTCACTATGAATCCAACCTACATAACCGCCGTAAATCATTCGGTCATTGGCATCGGCTAAGAAAACGTGGTCAACTCCTGCTAAATTCTTCCACGTTCTCACCGCTGTCCCGTCCCTCAGCCGCATAATTGGATTAGCGCTTTTGAAATCCCTGTGGTGTGCCATCGTCATTCCAGGGACGCTTTGTAAGATAGCGATCGCTTGTTTAGTAATCTCTGTAATGTAAGCATCTGCTACGGTTGCACAGCCGCACCCATCTGTTACAGTGCTTTTGAGTCTATCCTTGATGTCACCGTCAAATAGCGATAAAGAATTAATCTCTTCCAGAAGCTTTCCATGTGGCTCCTGAAGTCGCCTAGCGCAATAAACCGCTGTTAAAAAATCCTCAAGTCCTACCTTTGCTAAGGCATCGGTAATCAATCCGGTGAGTCCTAAGACTGCAATGCCGCCCAACATCCCTGCCGGACCACCCAAGAAAGCTAAAGCAGCTGTAATGGCAGCGGCACCTGTTAAACCTGTAGCTGCCATCGTCATTACTAGGATGACTCCCGGTAATCCTAAAGCTGCTACTTTTTTGACGACTTCATCCATTGGTGATTCACCTCAATTCCTTGCTCAAAAGGCAGTTACTTTGGGAAATACTGACCCAACAAATCAATACCGCGCTCGCCCATCTCCGGAGTTGCGCCTCAATCTGCTTCAGCACGATTGGCAGAGGCTGAGTGCGCCCATTTTCCCAACGGTTCACCGATTGAAACCACACCCCCAGCTTTTGTGCAAACTGCAATTGAGTCAGCCCCAAACGATATCTAGTTTCGCGTACCAATGCAGCGATTTCTAGCGGAGTGGAGACGGGCATGACAAGAATGTCTCCCAAGCTTTCTCAATCGAGCCTAAGCGATGAAATGCTGTATCGCACATGGTATTTTCACTGAGTTTCATTCAGTGGGCTTTTTAATTCATTGTGTTTTTTATCAGTTAGGGAAAGCAGGAAGTAGGGAAAGCAGGAAGCTGCCACTCGCCAGCTTTCTGACAAACAGAAGCCAGCACCCAAATACCTGAAAATTTGTTTTCAGGTTTTCGTATCAATTTGTAGATTTTCGCTAGACAGAATCTACTCAAATGCGCTACATCATGGGCATTACCGGGGAATGTCCATGAAAATAGACCGACACGGTCAAGCCAAGATTTTATCTGTAGCAGAAATTCAGTTGCTGTTCAATTCGGGTCTGCAAACCGAAAGAGATCGCGCCTTATTCGGCATCTGCCTCTATACCGGCTGTCGCATCCGAGAAGCCTGTACCCTAAAGACAGCTGATGTCTACGATCGTAAAGGAATCGTGCGACCCGATCTAATTATTCGCAAAGGAAACACCAAAGGCAAGCTAGCAACTCGCTGCCTCCCAGTCATCGAAGAATTGCGGTCATTGTTAGTTGACTACTACCCCACACCCCGAACTTGGTTCTTATTCCCCGGTCGCCACGGTCAAGGACACCTCAACCCCGACTCCGCCGCTAGAATTTTGAGAGACGCTTGCCTGCACCTGGGAATCGAGGGAGTCAGCACTCACAGCTTCCGCCGCACAGCCTTGACCCAGATGAGCGATGCGGGCATCCCGTTGCGAGTCATTCAAGAAGTGTCCGGGCACCGCAACTTAGAAGAATTGCAAAAATACTTGGAAGTGCGCCCAGAACAAGTCAGAGGAGCCGTATCAGCCTTATCAATGCTCTCCTACGCCGGGAAAAGGAATTATGACGATGTAGAAACGGATCTACCACCAGTGCGATCACACTGCGAGAAATGTGCCTATTCCGGATTGGAAGAAAATCCTCTCTCAACTCCAATCGAACGTTCTGGTTTTATTGATAAGGATTCGTGAACCGCTGCCTTAGATATATCCATCGCTATTACAGGCTTACGCCGGAGTTAAACGTCGATGTCTTTAGAGTTAATAGTCGCTGGACTGACGGGAATGCATGGGGTACTAACTGCCAAAAGTGCTTTTAAATCTTACAGACAAGCACAATTCGGTAAGGGGAGCCTGATTGTAAAACTCATTTGTGCCAGCTTGCTCGTTGTGGCTTTTTTGGTGATGCTGACGTATGTAGTATTTAATGTATCGTCAATCATCACTTTTTTCTGTGGCTGGCTTTTAGCGGCCAGCGCGACTCTGCCACTTACGCTCACAGGAGTGGTTGAAGTTATCCAAGCATTTAGACACAAACATTCTCAACGCCGAAGTCTAGCCAACTTATTGCTAAATTTTTTGGCTTTGCTAATCTATTGTCTTCTCGCCCTTTGGATGAGCATGTTTTTAGCAATAGCGCTATCAGGAGAGCCTTATATGGGTAAATAGCGGCAGTCACACCACTGAATCGTTATTCTGACAAAGGACTTTATTCCGACCTCACCCCCGAACCTCACCCTTCCTTAGATGTCGGCGAACCTAAGTAATTAAACACTGTTTGCTTCCAATAGTTAATTCGATTTTCTCGTGTAGGTGGTTTGCCCATAGTTTTCCTCCACGTTCCATTTGCGGCACCACTTGGATGAGGAAATTCTAAATGTTTAATCTTTAAATCTATCCCACTAACAGTCTTACTAGCAATTCGTCCCCAGCTAATGACAGCAAGGGGTTCAAATATTTCTAGTTCGTCTTTTATTAGATTAATGAAGCGATTGCAGTCTTTTTAGCTCAAGGGGATACCCGATTGACCGTTTAAAGAGCTGACCCAAACTTTGAATACGTCTGTCAAGTAAACCCGATATCCCGACTCTAGTAGCACCTTGATTAAGTCAAAGTATAGTCGGGTGTTTCGTAGTTTTTCACGGCAGTTTTTTAAATGGAGAGCGTAGGGTGTACCTATACTAATCTCTTCTACTCTTGCCTCACTTCTCCTCAATGGGTCTTGTCCAAGAATCACTACCGTTTTTTTACCTTTTACATCACTGTCAAGGTCAAGAATACTAGGGATGCCAACTCCGATGACTAAAGCATCATCATAACGTTTTTGGAAACTCTCATCGCTAGGAAGAAAAATATTCCGGCTGAGTGTGTGTTCTGGATACCCTTCTCTCTCTAACTCTTCACGCATTATTAGGTATAAAGCGTTTAATTGATCTTTTGATATCTTAAAAACTTGAGATATCTCTTGGTACAATGCATTAAACTCACTAGCTCTAAACTCTGAAAACAAATACTGCATCTTTTTTCAGGCATTAATTCAAACACAAGGTTTAGACAAATTGACGGATTTATTTGTCCCTTTCGGTTTTACCTCAATCTCTTTACTGCGAGATTTATGTAGATTCGCTAGCATCTCGTAAAGACTGGTTTAAGACTTTTAAGCATTGCTTTGGGCTACACCGTGAAAGCTTAACCAGCCAAACTAGGGATGTATGGCTGGCTAATTTGATCGTTAATTGCTTATCTGTTGGCGCACGCTCACTTATCTCTCTACCCAGCCCACTATATGCCCGTTTGGGAGCAAGTAGCTCAAGCAAGCTTTCCATACTCTCCTCCCTCAGTTGGTTGTATGCGTGTTGTTGACTAACATCCTCCGATGCAACCCCTGCTCCAAGAGCCGGAAATTAATATCAAGATTTATTAGTGCGAGATATGAGTTTACTAAAATTTCATATTACGTCTATTAAGTAAGATTGAGTTCTTAAACTACCTATTCTAAGCTTGCCTCCCTATTCTTTCTCTTACCCATTTCCTAGTTATTTTAATAATTAATCCCTTAACTAACCTCAGTATAGTTTTGCACTCAACAGATTTAAATTTATGTATTTCCCCTGGTATTTCTGTGAATTTACTTGTTGGCTTTTATGTTTTTATGATGAAGGTTCAGGACAAGTACAAAATGTTCTTGTCTTAGGGGATTACAATGTCGAGTAACACAAGCCACAGAGAGTAAAAAGCCTAATCCAGGCTTAGAAAGTTTTAAAAGGAACAAGAATGTCAAACATAATCCTGAGCAAATTAGCGATTGCAACTGCTGGTGTAGTCCTGAGCTTGGCTACAATTTCAACTAAACCAAGCCAAGCAGCTACAATCAGATATCGTTTTGATGTGTATGACGTTGAAGGCCCTAACAATGAGTTTTTCGAGAGCGGTTTCGGTTTCTTTAACTACGAAAATTCATCCATCAGCGGAATAGAACTTGAAACAGTTCCAGTTAGTGACCTTTCTTTTATATTAAATGGGATGCCTCAGCTGACGGGGCCTGATTGTTGCAATGGGCAAGATAGGGTAGAAACCGTGTCTTTTTTGGAAGGGGAAATCTTAGGATTGACGTACAGTCGTTATCGAACTTTTTCTATCTTAGGGAAGACTATAGATTTTAGTTACCCCGGTCAGGGTCCAACACCCCAAGGAAAGGTAAGGTATACATTACTTGACGGGGCACAACCTCCTAAGTCTGTTCCGGAGGGAAGTACAACCTTGGGGCTGAGTGTTCTAGGTTTAGGCTTCTTAGTGAAGAAAAAGCTAAGTAGGTCAACATAATTAAACGTAGGGTGGGTACTGCAACCCGTTTCTACTCCCATCTCGCACCCTTCTCAAAAAGCAAAATTATCGGGTGTGTATAGCCCTTCGGGTATGGATGCGCTAAAGCAAGAAGTATGGCACTAGATTTCGAGGCTAAGGAAGTCTATCTAGATGGTGCCTCTTGCTTGATACATCGTATTTTTATATAGGACGATGTAGAGCCGGAGCGGACACCAGTGCGATCGCCAGTTGAGAAATGTATGTATGACGACTTGGAAAAAATTCTCCCTAAACTCCAAGCGAAGGTTCTGGTTTGATCGACCAGGACTCCTGAACCGCTGCCCTGAATGCGATCACCAGTCGGGAAAGTCATCTATTCCGACTTGGAGGAAAGCTCTCTCTCAGCTCAAATCGACCGATCTGGGTTGATCGAGCAGGACTCGGCGTTTGTGTAGCAAGCGTCCAAAAAACAACGTTAAGCTTGAAACTCTTACCCTGCAAAGGCTAACTTGCCCATAAATAATTAATGGGTATTTTAAGTTGGGTACAGTTTTATCAGCTCTCTACCCTCTTAAGTCTTTTAAACTTACCCATAAATAGACAAAAATGCAGAAGTATTGCCCTTAGCGTTGTTTTTGGGTCAGTTGCTACACAAACGCCATTACGGTCAGCCCACCGTGCCAACCCTTCTCAATCCAGGGTAAAAGGCTCGGCGCGGACGACGAGCGGAACTGTTTCCCGGCAATCGTCGAAGCCATCAGGGAGATACAGCCGAACTTCATCGCCATCGAGAACGTGCCCGGAATCCTCACCTGCCCCTACAGACCAAGAAGCGGACGGACTTATTTCCGACACTTTTTATCATGCCTCGACTCGTGCGGGTACAATACGGAGTAGATTGTTATCGGGTCAGGACACTTTGGAGCGTCCTTTCTTAGAGAGCGGCTACTTCTGGTTGGAGTCTCCCAGCGCCTTAAGCCAAAGTGGGAAAGGGCGACCCCCTGGCTCGACCAAGCTCGAAACGCAGTTGAAGAGTTTAGAACTTCTCCAGAAGGGCGAGTGTCTAAACCCGGACTGGTTAGAGAAGCATTACCGTTTGCCAGTGGGATGGACATCCCCGCTGGAGTCAAGAACGGCGACAGAGCTACTCGCAGAAGGCGAGTAGCTTTGGGCAATGCCCTTGATCCAAGAGTCGCCCTCAAGCGAGTCCTTTACCTGTCCGAGCTGTTCGCAACCGCTACTAAGCGCTAAAGACGGGTGCGGAGTCTGCGCCTGGTCTCATCCCCTAGAACCAAAGCGGAAACAAGCAAGCGGGACGATTTACCATACACCAAAACCAAGAGGCTTAAGTGTGGGGCATCTGCCACTTACCCCAAAGTTGCCGGGTCACGCGACGCTGCGAACCCACGTCATTGGTTCTGGCATTACTGCTATGAAGAACGCTGCGGTAGGGGCTGGAGATGCAGAAAAGTGCAGGTATCCCAAGCGAAGGTTTTAGCTGTGCGATCGCTCAATAATTGTGATATTTCTCCATTCCTAATTTTTCTTATCCCTCTGTCCAGCCGCATCTTGCGCCCATAGCCCATATGAGATGAATAATCAGACTTCAAAATCGACGATGAATTGCAGTGGCAATCACGCCCAATCTTGCTCTGTAAAATTCACATCATCTGTCCCAGATGTATCTAAAGGTTTGGGAACGCCAGAGTCTTTTGGTGAAGCTTTGTAGTATGACAACCTGTCTTGTTTATAGAACTCTTGTGCATCTTGATATAATTTATCCCAATTGGCATTTTCATGCTCTCGAATCTCTGTCTTTGTTTTCTCGCTGTGCAGGGTTTTACCCACTAAGCCAGTCTGCGTACCTACTTGATTACCTCCATACCCTGAATTAGCCAGATATCCTTGCCCGTGAGCTAAGCTTGCCTCATTGAAGTTTTGGAACCCAGCTCCCTCAGTTTGAATAAAAGTATGACCTGCGGAATCATCATTGGGATCTTTCATGTTAGTTGGCACAATGCCTACTAGAATATGACCTTTAACAGATTCTGGCAGATCGATCCCCAATTGGGGTTCGGCATTGACAGAATCGTAGCCCTCATTTTTTTTCTCAAATTTTGTTTTTCCTAACCAGGGTTGTTGTTCGTATGGCAGTGGCTTAGTTTTATCGTCTACTACATTCGGTTGATAGTGGGATGTCTCGCTATTTTCGGGACGACGGGTAAACATTTTTCCGGCTCTCTGAGCTTCAACATCGCCCCAATATCCGCCGAGATTTGTTCCTGTCTTACCTACAAATTCAGTTTTTGACTTGATGCTATTGTCTTCATTTTTAGCAGCAATGGGCATCCCCAGTTGTTTCACGCCATTGTAAACTGCCCCCTTGTCCTGAAAGACAATATGCGCCCCCCGATAAAACTGAGCCAATCCAGCAGCGCCAAGTTTTTCAGTCACTTTTTCTTCAAGGTAAGTCAAAATTTCCATGTGGGCACCATCGAGGTCTAGTCCTTGCTTCTTAGTGTCTAGCTTCCCTTGTTCCTCTGGATTCAGGAGTTGGTTGGAGATTTGCTTGCCGGAGCGATCGCGAATTATCGGCATTCCATCATCGCCCAGATGATAGGCTGCTTCAATTCTCTCCCATTGCTCCGGTAGGAACTTGTCCTTTGCTGCCAGGATGGAATTCCAAGAATCGTAGGTTCGATCTAGATCGTAGAGAGGGACGATTTTTTTGGCATGATCTTCATTCCTTTGAATTAGCTGTGGCTGAAGCGTCGTTTGAGTAACTGTGGGAGTAATGGGTTGCAGCGATCGCTGTACTGCACTACCATTCTGCTGAACAACGTGCGTCAACTCGTGGGCAATCAACTCTTGCCCACCCCGGCTTCCCGGTTCATACGCTCCCTCCCGGAAGAAAATATCTTGCCCAGTCGTAAATGCCTTTGCCTGGATTGAGCGATTCAACTGGTTAGATTGAGCATCCGT
>NZ_JAMPKB010000064.1:0-33443 GCF_039961925.1 Trichocoleus sp. DQ-U1
TTGATGATGTCTACTTTCTTTATAAATTCTTTTGAGAATCCTTTGAGTTTCTCGGCTTAAATCTCTAATAAATCTCATAAGTCTCTTGTTTTCTTGACTTTTGTTTTAGCTTATTCTACTTTTTATTATGTGTAATTTATTTTACATAAGCACTTATATAGCAGGTATTGGCTCATCACAGATAGCCAGTAAAAGTAAGGGTAAATAATTCCTAAAATATTGTGCAATTTTATTGCTTAACTCCTTTCTTGACTGTTGTAGAATATCTATCTTGGGAATTACAATTTCCTTTGTATCTTTGATTAACAGCGTAGGATTATTTGATATAATCTCTAACAGAGCTTTTGGATTCTTCTGCTGACTTTGTAAGAATAGCTTAGAATATGTTTCAATTACATAACCAAAAGCTAAAGAGTAAGGGTTAATTCGGATGTATAGCAATGGGAATGGGCTAAAATACTCCTCTAGACCTAGTAATTCAGTCTCACAATCCCCATTTAAACGAATCGTAAGCTCTTTCACAATACAATCATAAATAGAACCATAATTTACTGTTTTAGCAGCAAGATGGACTGGTAGTTGAGCGGATACTAGCTGGCACAATTCAATAAACGGTTGCTCTACATATTCCATAAAATCGTCATAATCATCTGAACTAATAATTTCAAGAGGATTTTGATGATATTTTTTATGCCATTTCAGTAGTAAATCAAAACTATAGTAGGAAAAAAGGCATTCTGAATTTTCATTCTCTATCATTTTTCTAGATCCCTTAAATTCCATAGTGACCTTATCATTAATAACTGTAATAATTTTCCCATTAAAAAAATGAGCGATTTGCTTAGCTGAAAACGTAACTTGATCTATATCTTCCTTAATAGCTGTAACGTTCGCCTGTTTATACATCTTCGTCCAAGCAGCTATTTGATGAGCGATTTGCTTAGCTGAAAACGCAACTTGATCTATATCTTCCTTAATAGCTGTAACGTTCGCCTGTTCATATATTTTCGCCAAAACATCCATCTCTTGCCCTAAGATTGCGTCACTCAGAAGTTCAGCATCAGTTTCGTAAAAATCATACTCTTCGTCAATTTCTAGTGGTTGAGTTTCTGGTTGCTGGCTTTGCCAGATAGAGTCAAAGAGCATTGACTTACTCCCAAAGCCCTCTATCAGCACGGAGTATACTTTCTTGTGGGCATTCTTTACTAAGTACAAAAGTTCGCTTGTTTTGAATTTCTCTTCATCATCATATTTATCAAAGTTCCTATTAAAGGTAGGCTCAATGATTTGTTTAATGTCAGAATTGCTGAGTTTAAAATTCTCCACCCACTTTAGGCAATTAGCTTCGACGTACTCCTCCCAATCGAAACCATAATCTTCACAAGATTCAAGGTAGAAGCCAATAAGAGCCATAAAGCGTATGACTACTTCGCAGTATTCCGTCTCGCTTGAATATGTCGCAAGTCCGCTTTGAATTAGTATTTGCCATGCCTGCAAAATCCATTCCAAGGCTCCCAAGTCCTGCTCAACTGAAGTACAGATCTTTCTGGCGGCGTAATATACATTGCCCCAAGCAAGAATATTCCTATCACTCATATTGACTCTGCTCTCAATGCTGCTGGCTCGAATGTTGGCTTGTTGGTGTGGAAGTGCGATCGCTTTTTAAATTAATAAACCGCGAATGCTAGAGCGTCTTCGCGGTTTATTCTCTCTATCCCTCCCCTACCGTATGGCAAAATTTATGTAAAGCCGTCTTCATTTATTCTTCCCAGCATGACCGCAACAATCCCCGCCCTCGCCAGCCAATACGACCCCACTACGACAGAAACCAAGTGGCAGAAGTTCTGGGAAGAAAACCAAGTCTTCAAAGCCGACCCCAATCATCCAGGCGTTCCTTACTGCATCGTGATTCCGCCGCCTAACGTCACGGGTAGCTTGCACATGGGACACGCCTTCGAGAGTTCCCTGATTGACACCCTCGTACGCTACCACCGGATGAAAGGACGCAACACGCTGTGGGTACCGGGAACCGACCACGCCAGTATCGCGGTGAACGCCGTACTGGAAAAACAACTGAAGGCAGAAGGAAAAACTCGCCATGAGGTGGGACGCGAGAAGTTTTTAGAACGGGCTTGGCAGTGGAAAACCGAATCTGAGGGAACCATTGTTAATCAGCTGCGGCGTTTGGGCGTCTCGGTAGATTGGACGCGGGAACGCTTCACGATGGATGAAGGCTTATCCAAAGCCGTGTTGGAAGCTTTTATCCAAATGTATGAGGAAGGACTGATTTATCGCGGCAATTACCTGGTGAACTGGTGTCCCGCGAGTCAATCTGCCGTGTCTGACTTGGAGGTAGATAATCAAGAAGTCAACGGGCATTTGTGGCACTTCCGCTATCCCCTCACCGATGGCAACGGCTATGTGGAAGTAGCCACAACTCGCCCCGAAACCATGCTGGGCGATACAGCGGTGGCGGTGAATCCCAACGATGACCGCTACAAGCATTTGATTGGGAAGACGCTGACGCTGCCAATTATGGGGCGAGAAATTCCGATTATTGGCGATGAATTGGTCGATCCAACTTTCGGAACGGGTTGCGTAAAGGTGACACCCGCCCATGACCCCAATGACTTTGAAATGGGTCAGCGTCACTCTTTGCCGTTTATCAACATCATGAATAAGGATGGCTCTTTAAACGAAAATGCCGGAGAATTTCAGGGGCAAGACCGCTTTGTTGCCCGGAAGAATGTGGTGCAGCGACTGGAAGCAGACGGCGTTCTGGTGAAGGTGGAGGAGTATAAGCATAAGGTTCCTTATAGCGATCGCGGGAAAGTCCCGGTCGAACCCCTCCTCTCAACTCAGTGGTTTGTCAAAATTCGCCCTCTCGCTGACCGGGCGCTAGGGTTTCTGGACGATCGGAATTCACCGGAGTTTGTCCCAGAACGCTGGACGAAGGTTTATCGCGACTGGCTAGTAAAACTAAAAGATTGGTGTATTTCTCGCCAACTGTGGTGGGGACATCAAATCCCAGCTTGGTATGCGGTGAGTGAAACAGGCGACGCAATTACCGACGAAACGCCGTTTGTTGTCGCCCGTACCGAGGCAGAGGCACGGGAGAAGGCATTTGCACAATTTGGGGAAAATGTCAGGTTAGAACAAGATCCAGATGTTCTCGATACCTGGTTCTCTTCTGGTTTGTGGCCTTTTTCGACGCTGGGTTGGCCCGAACAGACGCCAGATTTAACAACCTACTATCCCACCACAACCCTCGTGACAGGCTTTGACATCATCTTCTTCTGGGTTGCCAGAATGACGATGATGGCGGGGCATTTTACGGGACAAATGCCTTTCCAGGACGTTTACATCCACGGCTTAGTGCTGGATGAGAACGGCAAGAAAATGTCTAAATCTGCCAACAATGGCATCGATCCGCTATTGCTGATTGACAAATACGGCACCGATGCCCTGCGCTACACCTTAATTAAAGAAGTGGCTGGGGCGGGTCAAGATATCCGGATGGAGTACAACCGCAAGACCGATGAATCGGCTTCGGTTGAAGCTAGCCGCAATTTCACGAACAAATTGTGGAATGCTGCCCGGTTTGTGATGATGAATCTGGATGGCAAGACACCGCAACAATTGGGGAACCCCACCCCAACCCTCCCCGTTAACGGGGAGGGCAAAACAAAAACTAACGGGGGGGATCTAGAACTATGCGATCGCTGGATTCTCTCCCGCTACCATCAAGTAGTGCAGCAAACCGGCGACTACATCAACAACTATGGTCTCGGTGAAGCCGCTAAGGGACTGTATGAATTCTTTTGGGGCGATTTCTGCGACTGGTACATTGAACTGGTCAAACCTCGCCTGCGCCCAGACGCCCCCGCTTCCTCGCGGTTGGTTGCTCAGCAAACTCTCGCTTATGTGCTGGAAGGAATTCTAAAATTACTCCATCCTTTCATGCCGCACATTACCGAGGAAATTTGGCATACGCTGACTCAAGCGAATGAAGGCAAAAGCTTAGCGTTGGAATCTTATCCCAAATCCGATCCAGCACTCATTAACCCGGATTTAGAGCAACAATTTGAGCTGCTGATTGGCACAATTCGGACGATTCGCAACTTACGGGCAGAAGCAGATATTAAGCCTGGGGTGAAGGTGTCAGCAATCTTGCAAACTGAAAGCGATCGCGAACGGCATATCCTCTTGGCTGGGCAGTCTTATATTCAAGACTTGGCGAAGGTGGAAGAATTAACCATTCCAGGGACAGCCGAAACACAACAACCGCCTTCATCTGCCGAAACACCCAATCAGGCGGTATCTGCCAACGAAAAAGGCAACTTTAAAATTAGCCCAATTTTCTTGCCATTTTTACTGTTGCTGCCCTTGCTCTTTTTAGTGGGCACTGGTGTAATTGCGGTGGCAACAGTGGCAAAACAAATTCTCGGAACCCGTGTCTCAGAAGCCAAACAAGTTAGTGCGACGAATCCTCCATCCACCGTCCCTCTCCCAGAACCGGCGAGTACCGCAAAAGCGGATACGCCACAAGCGATCGCTGGTGTCGTGGGTACGGTGCAAGTGTCGATTCCCCTGGCTGGTGTCGTCGATGTGGATGCTCTGCGTGCCAAGTTAGAGAAAAATTTGAACAAAGTTGAAGCAGAAGCAAAAGCCCTTTCGGGACGTTTGAGCAATGCCAAATTTGTTGATAAAGCACCCGCTGATGTCGTCAAGGGAGCGCGGGATGCCCTTGCCGAAGCCGAGACACAGGCAGAAATGCTGCGCGAACGACTCGCGCAACTGTAGAAGAGACTGTAGAAGCGATCGCGTAGGGGCAAAGATATCTCGCCCCTACGAATCCCACTCTGGGTTACACACTCCTTCTTGGGAGGGAAGAAGAAAAGGGTTGTTTAAAGTAGAATACGCCCGTAAAGTTAGGGTGCCCAGTTTTATTAATTTAAAGACAAAATACCAATGCGATATTTTGCCGAAGTGCAAAAAAATGAATCATCGGGCAGTCTGGAATTGCGAATCCTAGCTGAGCAAACCTCTGACAATATCTGGGCAGTGGTGGAGAAGGAATCTGTCGTTCCCGCCGCTGAGATTCCATCCTTAAGCGAAGGTTTGTTGGTTCTGGCAGACCTTGGCGAGAATCAGCAGATTCTAAGTATTCACGAAGCCAAAAACTGGGTTTTGGATTTAGTGCAGCAGTACCTGACAAGTAGTATTACTCCCGCTTTTTTGCAGCAGGAAGCCGAACGTGCTGAACACTGGCGGCAAGACCTTACTTTACAAAGTCAGGAATTAGCTCGCAAAAATTTGGAAATGGAAGCGCGTCGCGAACAAATTCAAACTTTAGAACAAGAACTCGAACAGAAGAAGAAGCAACTAGAAGCCTTAGAAGCAGACCTAAAAAAGAGAGGCAGTAACTAGAGGGAACGCCGCATCAGGGGACGTTTGCAACCCTTGGCAATACTTCTGGGATCTGAGATAAGAACCCTAAACCCCAAACCCCACCCCTTACAAGGAAAGGGTGGGGCAGAGGTGAGAAACGAATTACTCACGTTAAGACATTATCGTTGGCAACCCTTGGCGACGGCTTGGGGAGAAGCACGCCGGTGGTGGTTCGTTGCGGCTCCCCTAACAGCACCACAGAGCAAGCGAGATGTTGAACCAGCTGGGTCGTGATATCGCTAACTTCCAGACCGCCCGCAGTGCGGTATCGTAGCGATCGCAAGACAATCAAATCAAACGAACGAGCCGTATTGAGAATCGCTTGCGCCACATTCTCATGCTTAATCACTTCAATCTCAAAGTTCGTCTCCGGTGCCCACTTCGAGGCTAAAAGAGACAGTTGCGATCGCGTCCACGCTACCTTAGCTGCCGAAGTTCTAGCATTGCAGACGTGTAACAACGTTACCTGAGCTTGATTGGAATCGGCTAGAATTTTCGCAAACCGTAACGGTTGCGTCCCTTGCCCCGTCAAGTTTTCCACCGGCACCAAAATGCGGTGAAAATTCATAGGTGAATCCAAGAGGCGTGTCACCACAACTGGACAATGGGACGCCCACAGCACGCTATCAATCACATTGCCAAACAAACGCGCCCTGAAGCCCGTCCGTTTGCCCCAGCCCATCACAATTAAACTCGCTTTTTGTTCGCGGCTAGCGCGGCTAATTCCGCGAGCAATGTCGTCATCTAGGCGCAGCAACGGCTCGGTTTTCACACCCAGTTCCCCAGCCAGTTCCGTGGCTCGCTCAAGTAGCATCTCACTGCGTTGGAACGCAGCTTCCATCTGCGGTGCGTCCATCTGAGCATTGGTTGTCGTAATCGCTAAAGGCACAATTCGTCCAGCTTCATGCCGCGCCAATAGCGCTGCCATTTCCATCAAATACTTCTCAGTTTGCGGATTGTAGACGGGTACAACTACTGTAAAAGGATGGCTTGCCGATGCCTTTTCCCCATCCAGTCGAGTTTTATCGCTCTCTAGTGGCTCAGCTTCCGTTACGGTTAATCCGGGTGCGAACTGACTGGTAATCAACGGTCCTAGCGTTGCCGTCACCAGCATTAAGACAATAACGCTGTTTAAAACCTCTTCCGTTAGTAGTCCAACCCGGTAGCCGACGAGAGTAGCAGCCAGCGTTGCCGCAACCTGGGGCAGCGACAGCGACCACATCACGAGCATCTCGCGCCAGTTGTAGCGGTAGACAAATTTAGCCAACAGAGCCGCTAAAAACTTACTACCAATCAAACCCACTACAATCGCTAGCGTCAGCCAGATAGAACTGAGCGTTTTAATAAATGCTGGGATATCAATCAGTAGCCCCATATCCACAAAGAAAATGGGGATAAACAGGACGCTTCCGACAAAAACCACCTTTTCTTTTACTTGCCCTTCCCCCACAACATCATTCACCGCCAGACCGGCAAGGAAAGCTCCGACAATTTTTTCCACACCGATTAGCTGGGCACCCAA
Source organism: Trichocoleus sp. DQ-U1 (assembly GCF_039961925.1). Taxonomy (NCBI): domain Bacteria; kingdom Bacillati; phylum Cyanobacteriota; class Cyanophyceae; order Leptolyngbyales; family Trichocoleusaceae; genus Trichocoleus; species Trichocoleus sp. DQ-U1. The sequence continues at coordinate 6,974 of NZ_JAMPKB010000064.1, forward strand.
CGATGCGAGAAATAGTGCCAAGAGTACAAATAAAAATTGATTGCCTTCTTCTTGCCCAGTGCGCCGGAAAAACTCTCGACCCACCCAGTCAAAGCCAAACAAAATGACGGCAGAGTAGACAATCAAAGAACCAAAAAGGGTGAGTAGCTTCACAACCGTGAAGTCACCCCCATGAATTCCCACACAAACAGCCAATACCAGTAGAGCGCCAACATCAGTGAAGATGGTCGCTCCAATTGTCACCGTGACGGCTTCGTTCCCTACAACGCCGAGACGGCTCACAATCGGGTAAGCCAAGAGAGTATGGGAGGCAAACAGAGAGCCAATCAAAATTGAAGCGTTCCAGTCAAAGTTGAATACACGCCCCACGATTGTTCCCATAATTAGGGGCACTAAAAAGGTAAACGTGCCAAAACCGGCAGAGCGATGCTTCGTTTTGCGGAACTGTTCAATGTCAACTTCTAGCCCTGCCACAAACATCAGGTAAACTAACCCGATATCTGATAGCAGCTTCATCGTCTCTGATTCTTTCTGAAGCAGCTGCAACCCATTAGGCCCAAGAACCACTCCCGCTACCAGCAAACCAACCAGTCCTGGCAGTCGCAGCCGCTCAAAAAGGATGGGCACGGTCAAGATGACTACTAGCAAAAGAGCGAAGGGAACAATTGGTTCCTCTCGGAACACATGCAAAATCGGTTCCATAAACAGCGGCTTGGAGATGAGTTTGAAGCGATGCTTGCAAAAGTCAGCGATGCTGACTTTTGAAAACATGGTGGTATCACTGGAGACATCCTACAGAAAAACCGTTTTTTGCGCCCTACCCTAAAGAAATAGGGGTGCTGGGTGCAGTAGATGAATATATTTTGGATCTACGGGGTGCCCCAATGGAAGTAGAGTTACAGAAGTTTTTGCGCCCTAAGCGCGAAGGACGGATATTTTGAGGACAAGACACCTTTAATTTTTAGGCGTTAAGTTTCTAGGGCATCCGCTGTCTATAAACGGATTTGGCTCAAAATATACCTCAAGCGGTCGTAGTCGTCCTTGAGAAGGACGCTGAGGGTCCGTCCTGCCTGCACCAACCAGTCCCGGTCAGCCTTGCGTAGTTGATAAATTTCTCGAATCGCTGCTGCAATCAGCGCCTCCACCGGCGCACCCATGACCTGCAATAAGGTTCTTAAGAAATCCATCTGTTCGCTGAAGTGAACAATTTCCTCCGGTTCGCACTGGTAAACCGCTTGATGAATTTGCGGCGGACGAGGCGGCAGGTACTGATAAATCGTTCCACCAAGTCGCTTAGAACCATTGACCCCTTGATGGGTGGCTTCAAACCCAACAATAGCGGCGCGGAACTCGGTTTTCAGCATGGCAAATATTTGGGGTTGCTGCTCTCGCAGTTCCTGCAATGATAGCCCCAAGGCTCTTGCGCGGTGAATGGAATCAATGGGACTGGTCGCCGCATGATAAACAACAGCAAAGACGAGATTTCCCGACTCTTCATCCGTAGCTTTGACCCAACTGCCAAAGGCTGGCATGACAGGAAAGCTCAAGTCTTCTGGATCGAGACACTGTGCCAGGAATTCAGTCGTTGCCGTCTCAATCACCTCAGCAATATGGTTGGCGGGGCGATCGCCTGTGGCAAACTGTGGCAGGGGAAGTCGCATATTTTTGGTAATGGATAATCGGTAATGGGTAATCGGTAATTAGTCGTTCATGTTTCTTTAGGTAAAAACCATGAACTTTGAAGCATGACTAATTACCAATTACTTTTTTCCAATCTTATTTTGCTTTTTTGCGACCTGCTGTTGTCTCTGCAAGTTCTAATTCTGATAGTTGGAAGGTGACGAGTTTATCCCAATTTCCCCCTTCAAATAGGACTGCTGCCTTTCCCTCGCCAACCCGTTGGACTAGCCCTTTATAGCCGTAGTAGATATCGTTAGTGTTCTTTACTTGAACGACCGCTCCAGGCAGAATCATGATTTTTTCTCGGTTAAGTTTTCATTTATTAGCTTAATAGCAGTTAGCTGTCATTCGTCATAGGTCAAACCAGCGACCTATAACGAATGACAAAAAGCTAAAACTTCAATCGGTGTCGATAATTTGCTACAGACTCTACAATCCCCAGCGCCAAAAAATTCTTCAACATCGCCGAACGACCATAACTAACCCAGGGAAGGGGAATGCCGGTTACGGGTGCAAGTCCCATCGTCATGCCTAGGTTAACGACCACCTGAAACACAATCATCGATAAGACGCCAATTGCTAATAAAGATCCAAAGTTGTCTTTGGCATTTTGGGCAATAATCACCAAGCGCAGGCAGATCAACCAAAAGATAAATAGCAGAAAGAAACTGCCTGCAAGTCCGAATTCTTCACCAATGGCAGAGAAAATGAAGTCAGTGTGCTGTTCCGGAATAAAGTTAAGTTGGGTTTGGGTTCCCTTGTGAAGCCCTCGTCCCCACAGTTCGCCTGCACCAATGGCAATACGAGATTGGATCAGGTGGTATCCGCCGCCGAGGGGATCTAGATCCGGGTTAAGGAACAAAATCAATCTGTCTTTTTGATAGTCTTTCAAAACTCCCCAGAAGATTTGCCCTAACTCGCCTCCCACCAAGTTGACGACGATCGCTCCAATGGCACCCGACAACGGCCACGGTAAGGTGCGCCAACCAATAATGCCCATGATTGCCGTCCAGATGAACCATCCGGGCATAAATACGTTAAACAAGATAGCTGAAATCACTGGAGAAGCTAGGAGTATTAGCCAGCCGGGATTGGCATTCCCCCAGTAGAGCATACCCAGCACGATCGCTCCAAACACCAAGGAGGTTCCCAGATCCGGCTGCAAAAATACTAAAATCCAGGGAACCCCAGTCACCGCTAAAGCTCTCAAAACAGCGGGAATCGTGGAGGCGGGTCGAGCATGTAGAATAGCAGCCAGGGTGATAATCACCCCTAATTTGGCAAATTCAGAGGGTTGAATGTTAAAGTCGCCGATAGTAATCCATCTTTGGGCACCTTTGGCGCTGGTACCAATAATCATCACCGCGATCAGGGACAAGTTGGTAATGCCATAAAGAATCCAGTGCCACTGGAGCAGGTTCTCGTAACGCGATCGCGCGATAAACATCGCCAATATCAGCCCAATGAGGCCCACCAGCCAGTGCCACCACCAGTCGGTCAATCCCTGGTTAAGTTCGGCACTGCGGATCATCACACCTCCAAAAATGGTGAGTCCAACAATCAGTCCCAATAGCAGCCAATCTACCTCTTGCCAAGGGGAGAGCAGCGATCGCCAGCGAAAACCAGTTAGTGACTTATGCAACATTGCTAAACAATTAAAAATTAAAAGTTAAAAATTAAAAAGGCAAATTTTTTACTTTACCTTTTTAATTTTTCTTAAGTTAAGGCAGCGACAGAAACTTTGCCCGCGATCGCTTGAGCGATCGCCATCAGCGCTTTCGCAGAAGCCGACTCTGGATCGGCAACCACAATCGGCACTCCTGCATCGCCCCCCTCTCGGACGGGCATTTCTAGCGGTACGCAGCCCAGCAACGGTACGCCGAGTTCTTGCGCCATCTTTTCACCGCCTCCAGAGCCAAAAATGTCATACTGCTTGTCGGGCATATCCGGCGGAATAAAATAACTCATATTTTCCACCATTCCCAACACGGATACTCCCAACTGCTGGAACATCTTCAAGCCCTTACGCGAATCCAACAAAGCCACCGTCTGCGGCGTCGTTACAATGACTACCCCAGCCATTGGCACCGCTTGCGCTAGCGTTAACTGGGCATCTCCAGTGCCGGGGGGCATATCTACAATCAAATAATCCAGTTCCCCCCACTGTACTTGGTAGAGAAACTGGCGAATAATTCCATTCAGCATCGGACCCCGCCAGATCACCGGCTGATCCTTGTCAATCAAAAACCCCATTGAAACTAATTTGACGCCGTAGTTAAAAGCCGGTTCCAACTCTTCACCATTGGCACCTTGCCGCACGCTTATCTTGGCGTCTGACAATCCCAGCATTGTCGGGTCATTAGGCCCATAAATATCCGCATCAATCAGACCGACTTTAGCTCCTAAATGTGCTAAAGCCACTGCCACATTCACCGCTACAGTACTTTTGCCCACACCGCCCTTGCCACTAGAAATCGCGATGATATTCTTTACACCAGCAATTCCGGCGCGATCCGGAAGCGACTTTTGTTGGGGTGTCTCAGCGGTGACATCCACCACGACATCTGTCACTTCTGGCAAATTTTTCTTGAGTGCCTGTTCGCACTCTTCCACGATGAACTGGCGTAGCGGACAGGCAGGTGTCGTCAGCACCAGAGTGAAGCTGACTTTTCCGGAGTCAATTTGCACATTGCGAATCATGTTCAACTCGACCAAACTCTTGCGGAGTTCGGGATCTTGCACGGGTCGCAATACTTCTAAAACTGAGCTGGCATCGAGCATAACTAGGTTACTTGCATTCCTTATCCCAGATATTGCACCTGGGACAAAACGATCGGGGTTCTCTCTCTTCAAGTATCTTAACGGTTTGTTTGACGCGATCGCGCTATGCAGTTCAGGGTCTAAATTTAGATCGTTAATTACTAATTACTAATTAATAACTCCCTCTATTTGCCTCTCCCCCTCTCCTGAAACCTGTATTCTCAGTTCTCAGCCCTCAGCCCTCAGTCCTCAGTCCTCAGTCCTCAGTCCTCTCTAGTTTCTAGCCTTGAGCTTGTAAACCCACCTGTTCGGCAGCTTGGGCTAATTCAGTGGCAACACGAGCTGAGTAAGACCCAATCATCCACCAAATTAAAGGTGACAACCAACCGCGCAACGTCACTGAATAAGATACATACGTGCCGCAGACCGTCGATTCTACCTGGTACGTCACCCGTTTCTCAACTCCTGGGATTGCCAGCATTCTCACACTGAGTAACTCACAGGGACGGACACGCTCAACAAAAACCCGGATGGGAATAGGTAGCCAGCGCGTGACTACCTTGTAAATCAGTCCCGGTTTGGCAATCAACCCGCTGGGGACATTGGTGCTGGCAAGTAGAGGATGCCAGGATACATCGCCAATATTGATTAATTTTTGCCAGAGGACATCCACCGAAGCAGAACTAACGGCGCGGTAAGTCCGAACCAGGGAAAACTTAAAGGAAAAACCCTCTCGACCAGCGATAAACTTTAAGGAAAAATTGAGAATCACAACACTCCTCCTCGCACCAAGTCTTCAAGGGAACTTATTACTTTAATCCCTGGGATCATTAGGTAGCATCCCCCTGTAGGATATTTCGATAGCCTGTAGACGCTTTATTCAACTTGCTGCTTGGGTTCAGCAGACCCGATTTAAGATAGGCTGTAAGTTCCCCTGCGATCGCATAGAGTTGAGTGCTTTGACCCGATCAAAGCGGCTCACCCTCACCCCGAAAAGCAAGCTGACGTGGTAAGGGCGCGATCGCGCCCTTACAAGCCGGTATCCTGGGTGAACTCAGGCGAACTCCCATCCCGATTTATTCAATTCAATACCTTTTTCCTTTCCCAATCGCTTTTGTGAACAATATTGACTTGAGATTATGACAGCTTTTCAGACGGACGTAACTACTTCTGCTAAGGTTTTGCCCCCAGATGACTCGAAAGCTAGGGTCAGCCAGTTTATGCAGCAGCTGCAAGACCAAATCTGCGAAGGTTTGGAACAACTGGATGGAGTTGGGAAATTTCAACAAGATGCCTGGGAACGAGAAGAAGGCGGCGGCGGTCGTTCCCGCGTCCTCCGCGAGGGCGCAGTTTTTGAACAGGGTGGCGTTAATTTTTCTGAAGTCTGGGGTCAACAGTTACCTCCGTCGATTCTGGCGCAACGCCCGGAGGCGGCTGGGCACGGCTTTTATGCGACTGGCACCTCAATGGTCTTGCATCCGCGCAATCCCTACGTCCCGACGGTTCACCTCAATTATCGCTACTTTGAGGCAGGGCCAGTTTGGTGGTTTGGCGGCGGGATCGATTTAACCCCTTACTACCCATTTGCGGAAGATGTCGCCCAATTTCACCGCACTTTAAAGCAAGCCTGTGATGCCCACCACCCAGAGTACTACCCCACGTTTAAACTTTGGTGCGATGAATATTTTTATCTGAAGCACCGCCAAGAAACGCGGGGCGTTGGAGGACTCTTCTTTGACTATCAAGATGGTCAAGGAGCTTTGTATCGCGGCCCGCACGCCGATGGACCAGCCGCTGTTTACAGCAACCAAGTGGGGACGCCTTCCCCACGCAACTGGGAAGATTTATTCGCCTTTGTGCAGCATTGTGGTCAGACATTTTTACCGGCTTACGTTCCCATTGCCGAGCGGCGGCAAAAGATGGAATATAGCGATCGCCAGCGGAATTTCCAGCTATATCGTCGCGGTCGCTATGTGGAATTTAACCTCGTCTACGACCGAGGCACCATTTTTGGTCTTCAGACGAACGGGCGCACCGAGTCAATTTTGATGTCTTTACCGCCTCTAGTTCGCTGGGAATATGGTTATCAACCCGAACCAAACACCCCAGAAGCCGAGCTTTATGAAACTTTCTTAAAGCCGCAAGATTGGGCAAACTGGACACCTCCCTCGGAATCGCAGGTCTGAGTTAGACTACGGGAAAAATCCCGCTCTCATCGCACCCGGTTGATATACTTGCCCATCTTTAGAGGTGAGTGTCCGTGCTTCACATCGACCAGAAAACATACACGACCCAAAACGGCACGAAGATTATCGTTTTGACACCAACAGGACGGCTGGATATCACCACAGCTTTGCAATTTCGCGTGAAATTACAAGAGAGTCTTTATACACTCAGTCGTCATGTGGTCGTAAATCTTGGGAGAGTGAATTTCATTGATAGTTCTGGTCTCACCTCATTGGTGGCAGGGATGCGAGATGCGGACAAGGTAAACGGGAGTTTCCGCCTTTGCAATCTGCTTCCAGCCGCCAAGGTGGTGCTGGAAATCACCATGATGGATTCGGTATTGGAAATCTACGAGAACTGTAACGACTGCTTCAACCCCCCGGATGCCCCTGGAAGCATCCTCTCCCCTAGAAGAGGAGGCGATCCCTTTTTTCCGGATATTGGAGCAGAGTTGTGAGTAACACTGGAATCTTCTACCTGTATGATTCTGAGTGCTATCTTATTGGGCGATCGCGCCAATCCAGTCTGCTAGAAGCCGAATTTAATGTAATTTTTTTCAAGCTTTGCTTTAAGATTAGGCGAGCTGAATTTTTGGTAGCTCTAATCTCTAAGTTAGAGTTAGACTACTGAAAGCTCAAATCATGGGAGCAATCGTAGTAAAATGCGGCTCCTATCTAGATATTAAATATAGACGGAGCTTCCGGAGCAAGGAGGTCTTGGTGATTCATATCGATCAGAGAACACATACGACTCAAGACGGGACGACAGTCATCGTCTTAGCCCCCACTGGACGCCTGGATATTACAACCGCATGGCAGTTTCGTCTGAAGTTGCAGGAATGTATTTCCAAACTCAGTCGCCACGTAGTTGTGAATCTCGGTCAAGTTAATTTTATTGACAGCTCTGGTCTAACATCCTTGGTGGCAGGAATGCGAGATGCTGACAAAGTAAAAGGCAGTTTCCGCATATGTAACGTCCATCCAGAGGCAAAACTCGTTTTTGAAGTCACCATGATGGATTCGGTGTTTGAAATTTTTGAAACCGAGGAAGAGGCTCTTGAAGGAGTGCCTCGCAGCATGGTCAGCTAAATTATTCATGAGTTATGCAGTCAATCGTCCTTAACTAAGGACAAAAGATTTCAAATTGCTAGCTCAGCGGAAAAATCTTCGCGCTTAGTGAAAATATAGGGGCCAAGCAGTGCCCCCCAGATGGCTCTGCCTGTTTGGGGGTCAATTCCCTTGTCATAGCTTCTAAATTCTTGATGCCGCGCCTCAAACCCTAGAGAAACCTGGTAAGTTTCTCCTTGATAGGTAAAACAGCAGGGGGCATCAGTCGCGGGTGCGGTAGAAAAGTTATAGGTATTTTCAGCTAAGGGTTGCTGAGTGACGGCGAGGGTACAGCCGGGGAGAAGTTCCATCTGTTCTGGTATAAGCGTCTTCAGCAAGGCTGGATTTTGACCGGCACCTCTGACCCGATCGGGATCTTTCAGCATATAGTATTGCACCATCAGCGAGGCTTGAGAGGTGTCGCTGTGGCTCAGGCGCAGAATCCGAGGACGATAGGGACGATCCAGTTGCAGGATGTTCGCTTGCTCTGCAAACAGGGTGAGGCTATCTTCTGCAAACAGCGGTACGGGTCGCAGCCAAAGGCGGAGGTTTACGTACCAAGCGGGTTCTCTTGTCGCTTGTTCTGAATTCTCAAATTCTCCAGCTATATATTGAGCCAGGAGCGTTAGTTCAGGAGAAAAAGTCATTGGGAATGGCTAATCGATAATGGGTAATCAGCAATCGGAATTTAGGATAAGGAAGGCGTATCTCTAACTTCTAAGACCCTTTTCCCAATTACCAATGAATAATTTCTGCGATCCCCGGCATTGTATCGCCGAGAGTCTCTACAAGACATTGCCTTGGCAAAGGTGTCCAAAAGCTGTGACAATGAGTTTACATCGCCCTCAAACTTAAAATTTTCCGGTGAATAACGTCCGCACTGTATCAGACACCAAAAGAACTTTCTATACCCTACACACCCGCCCCATTAACTCCATCTACCGGCGGGTGGTAGAAGAGTTGATGGTGGAAATGCACTTGCTTTCGGTCAATGTGGACTTTCGCTACGACCCCATTTATGCATTGGGCGTGGTGACATCCTTTAACCGCTTCATGCAAGGCTATCGACCAGAACGAGATAAAGAACCGATTTTTGAAGCCCTCTGTCGAGCAGTCGAGAACGAGCCGCAACAGTACAAGCAGGATGCCCAGCGGCTGGAAGAATTAGCCATGCGTCTGGGTGGGAAGGATATCGTTGCCTGGTTAAACCCAACGGCTCCTAGTCACGGCGCTGATGACTTGCACGCTGCTGTGCAGGCGATCGCTAACAATTCTCCGTTTAAGTACAGCCGTTTGTTCGCGATTGGTTTATTTACGCTGCTGGAAGTAGCAGATTCCGATTTGGTAAAAGACGAAAAGCAGCGGATTGAGGCGCTCAAGCAAATCTGTAATGCCTTAAACCTGCCAGAAGATAAATTACTCAAAGACCTAGAGCTGTATCGCAGCAATTTGGAGAAAATGGCTCAAATGCAGCTGGCTATGGAAGATATGCTAAAAGCAGATCGAAAAAAACGCGAGCAACGTGGGGATAAAGGGGTTGTGGTGGCTCCTCCCAATAGTTCTCCAGAATCAAGCGTTGCTCCAGGCACTTCTCAAGACTAGGCAACTTGTGTTGAAGCTGAGAAAGCCTTCCGTATGATAGCGATCGCTCATCCGATTCCCTTTTGATGGGCTAAACATCCGTAAGTGGTAATGGGTCTTTAGTCATTTGCCAATAGTCATTAGCAACAAACTAATGACTATTGGCAACTGATTTAAGGGTTCGCTTTCTTGAGCTTTGTAGATTACCAACTGCTCTCCAGAAATGAATTTCGGTTTGGCATCTCGGTGGTGAAATGCAGCCTCCCCTCGCAGCACTTATCCCAGCTTTCCGAGATCCGCACTAAGTTGAGAGATTAGCCCGGAAGTCAAGTTCCGGGCTGGCTTGGCAGCTGACTCAGAAGGCGGCAAGATAGGAGTTCCCGTAAATATCTGCGTCTGCGATCGTCAGCAGCTGTGGATGCTTTCGCCAAAGAGAGCTATTGGTTACACCCAGATACTGCCGATGTAGCCTTAAACCAACGCTTCTAGGCGCTGGATAAGTTGTGGGGCTGTCAGCACACCCTCAATGCGCTCAACTACCTGACTATTTTTAAATAAAACCAACGTTGGTAGGGCGTGAATTTGATATTGGCTCGCCAAGTTTGGATATTTATCCGTATCAATTTTTACAACCTGTAACCGTTCGTTCATCTGGGCGCTTACCTGCTCCAGAATCGGGACCATCATCTGACAAGGACCGCACCAAGTCGCGTAAAAATCCACCAACACTGGCTTTTCAGACCCAGACAGTAACTCTTGGAAATTGTTGAACTGCTTTTTAGTTGCCATGCGATCAAAGTGTTTTCTGCTCTTTCACGACAATCGTAATCTTTTGGCGTATTGATTCGTTCAGTCCGAGGTACGAATCGACCTAAGATCGTTAGCGCAGTTAAATAACCGCGTTCATAACGGATCGAGAGGAATTTATTGATGGAAGCATTGCCAGAGAGCCAGCAAAGATTGCGCGGACAGGTTGCCATCGTTACCGGCGCTTCACGAGGAATTGGTCGAGCGATCGCCCTAGAATTGGCATCTGAGGGAGCCAGTGTAGCGATTAACTATGCCAGTTCTAGTGGAGCAGCCGAAGAAGTCGTGAGTGAAATTACCGCAGCAGGCGGTAGTGCGATCGCCCTCCAAGCAGACGTATCCAAAGCCGATCAAGTAGACGCCCTCCTGAACACCGTGATGGAGAAGTGGAAGCGCGTTGATGTCTTGGTGAATAATGCTGGAATTACCCGCGATACCCTGTTGTTGCGGATGAAGCCGGAAGATTGGCAAGCCGTGATTGACCTTAACCTCACTGGCGTCTTTTTGTGTACGCGAGCCATCAGTAAGGTGATGCTGAAGCAACGCTCCGGGCGCATTATTAATATTTCATCCGTTGCCGGTCAGATGGGCAACCCCGGTCAGGCAAACTACAGCGCTGCCAAAGCGGGAGTGATTGGGTTTACGAAAACCGTCGCCAAAGAACTCGCCACTCGCGGCATTACAGTCAATGCTGTTGCCCCTGGATTTATCGCCACCGATATGACGAGCAATATCAAATCAGAGGAAATCTTAAAATTCATCCCCCTCGGTCGTTACGGTCAACCAGAGGAGGTTGCTGGTTTAGTTCGATTCCTAGCCGCCGATCCGGCTGCCGCCTATATCACGGGTCAAACGCTCAATGTGGACGGCGGTATGGTGATGGCATAGCGACCATAGCGGCAGAGGACTGTGAGCGTAGTGACGCTCTCCTCGCGGTCGGAGTGGGAAAGAGAGAGGCAGACGAAGAATAACATCCATCACTGCTTACTATGGAGTTAGTCTTGCTCCCTGCGAGGGAAACTATGCGAATTTCTTTTGAACGGACTGGCGGCTTTGCTGGGATGCGCCTGACAAAAGTTTTTGACATTACGACTCTGCCTGCAAATGAAGCAAATCAGCTGCGCCTCCTGATTGACGCAGCTGATTTCTTTGATTTGCCTGCCGCGATCGCTTCCAACACTCCCCAACCCGACCGCTTTCAGTACAAGCTAACGGTGGAAGAAAACACTCAGCAACATACTGTTTTAGTGAGTGAATCCGCCGTACCTGGAAACTTAAGACCGCTGCTGGAATGGCTGATGGCAGCCGCACGCAGAAATTAAAAATTAAAAATGAAGAATGCCTCTTCAATTTTTAATTTAAATCACTCCCACTTCTTGCCAACCTTTGCGGACTGCATTCTGCTCCTTGGAGCCTTCGCCGTAGAGTTCTCCAGCGACTGTAATGAGAGTATTCGCAGCCCGTTTAAAATTCGCTCTAGAGCGCAGGCGATCGCGTAAAGCGATATACCAGATTTTCCCAGCCTTTTCCCAAGCGTAGCCGCCAATTTCCACTGCTGCTAAATAAAAGGCACGGTTGGCAATCCCTGAGTTAATATGCACGCCTCCGTTATCTTCCAGCCCTTTGTAGCGGTCTTTATAAGTCGCAGGCTGGGGGTCTTTGCCTAGCACTGGGTCGTCGTATGCTGTCCCCGGTGCCTTCATTGAGCGAATCCCAACGCCCTTAACATTGGCGGTAAACAAACCTTCCCCGATAATCCAGTCAGCTTCCTCGGCGGTCTGATTGAGAACCCGCTGTTTTACCAGAGAACCAAAGACATCGGAAAAAGATTCATTCAGTGCGCCGGATTCGCCGTAATAGATTAGATTGGCTTCATATTGGGTGACGCCGTGGGTTAGCTCGTGACCAATCACATCAATCGCCTTGGTGAAGCGTTCAAAAATCTCTCCATCCCCATCACCGTAGACCATTTGGTCGCCGTTCCAAAAAGCGTTGTCATACTTCACGCCAAAATGAACCGTCGAGTCCAAACGCAGCCCTCGATTGTCGATGGAATTCCGCTCGAACACCTGCTCGTACAAGTCATAAGTTGCACCCGATCCGTCGTAGGCTTCGTTGATCGCGGCATCTTCGCTGGGAGGATCGCCTTCACTACGCACCAAGGTGCCTGGTAGATCGTTGCCATTTTTAGCATCAAAGATGGTACGACGCTTCTCTCCCGCTGATGCTGCGAACGAGATATTTCCCACTGTCAAGCGCCGTCCGCGAAACTGTTCTGACACGGTTAAGGTTTGAAAAGCCCATGCCCGCTGCTCAGGGTTGCCATTCTGGAGAACCTCCTTCAGCATATGAGGAGGAACGATACAACAAATGGGATGAAGTCTATCGCAGCAAGGTTGCAGCCCTACCGCTCTTTTTTTTGGTGAACGCATAAATTATTTCCTTTGTCAAGGACAGAGCATCAAAAAGTGGATGATAAACGCATTCAATCCAATCCGCTCTAGTTATCGAGAATTCGGCAATTTCGTTACAAAAAGTAACTCAAAAGTGCGTGCGATCGCTCTAGCTGTTTATTATGTGCCTCCCCCATATCAGTCGAGGTGAGGACTCTCATCCTCTCGGATTAGCACTCTGTGCCAGTGAGTGCTAAATTGACTAATGGAAGCGCTCTGAAAACCTAAAACATGGCAAAAATCGTTGCATTTAATGACGAATCGCGGCGGGCACTAGAGCGGGGCGTGAACGTCCTGGCAGACGCCGTTCGCATTACGCTGGGGCCGAAAGGGCGGAATGTCCTTCTAGAGAAGAAGTTTGGCGCACCCCAAATTGTGAACGATGGTATCACCGTTGCCAAGGAAATTGAATTAGAAGACCCCCTGGAAAATACAGGCGCTCGACTGATTCAGGAAGTGGCATCCAAGACGAAAGATATTGCGGGTGATGGCACGACGACAGCGACGGTTCTGGCTCAAGCGATGATTCGTGAGGGCTTGAAGAACGTAGCGGCTGGGGCAAATCCAGTGAGTTTGCGGCGGGGAATCGAAAAAACGATCGCCTTCTTAGTGGAGGAAATTGTAGCGATCGCGAAACCAGTGGAAGGTAGCGCGATCGCGCAAGTGGCAACCGTCTCCGCTGGTAACGATGAAGAAGTCGGCAAAATGATTGCCGAAGCGATGGATAAAGTCACCAAAGACGGCGTGATCACCGTTGAAGAATCTAAATCGATGGCAACGGAACTGGATGTCGTCGAGGGGATGCAGCTGGATCGCGGCTACATTTCTCCCTACTTCATCACCGATTCCGAACGGATGGTGGTGGAATATGAAAACGTCCGGATTTTGATGACGGATAAAAAAATCAACTCTATCCAGGATTTGATTCCCGTCTTGGAAAAAGTTGCCCGTTCCGGTCAAGCTTTGCTGATTATTGCCGAAGACATCGAAGGAGAAGCTTTGGCAACTTTGGTGGTAAATAAAGCGCGGGGCGTACTGAATGTAGCCGCCATCAAAGCGCCTGGATTTGGCGAACGCCGCAAAGCGATGCTGCAAGATATCGCCGTTCTCACTGGCGGTCAGCTAATCTCAGAAGAAGTTGGTTTGAGCCTAGATACCGTCTCCCTGGAGATGCTGGGAACCGCTCAGAAAATCACCATTGATAAAGAAAACACCACCATCGTCGCTGGTGATGCCAAGACGGCAGATGTGCAAAAGCGGATTGCCCAAATTCGCAAGCAGCTAGAAGAAACGGATTCTGACTACGACAAAGAAAAGCTGCAAGAGCGAATTGCTAAGCTTGCCGGTGGTGTCGCCGTCATCAAAGTGGGTGCGGCGACCGAAACCGAACTCAAAGACCGCAAGCTGCGGATTGAAGACGCCCTCAACGCGACCAAAGCTGCTGTGGAAGAAGGTATCGTTCCTGGCGGTGGCGCGACGCTGATTTACCTGAGCAAGAAAGTTGCTGACATTAAAAATAGTCTGGACGCCGAAGAAAAAGTCGGTGCTGACATTGTGGGCAGATCTCTAGAAGCTCCCCTGCGTCAGATGGCAGATAATGCCGGTGTCGAAGGCTCTGTCATTGTCGAGAAGGTGCGCGAGACTGATTTGAATATCGGTTACAACGCGGCTACCGACACATTTGAAGACCTGATCGCCGCTGGGATTATCGACCCTGCGAAAGTTGTACGTTCGGCGTTGCAAAATGCCGGTTCGATTGCCGGGATGGTGTTGACCACTGAAGCCCTGGTTGTCGAGAAGCCTGAGAAGAAAGCGGCTGGTGCCCCCGATATGGGCGGCATGGGCGGCATGGGCGGCATGGGCGGCATGGGTGGCATGGGCGGCATGGGTGGCATGGGCGGCATGGGCATGATGTAGTCCATTGTTCGCGTCCCCAGCGCCCACAGGTTGAAACCTGAAGCGACAAAAACAAAGCCCACCTTTGTGGACTGAAAGAAAAGCAGCTTGTCTCAAACGGCAAGCTGCTTTTTTGTAGCGATCGCTCATTGTAAGAGTGTTACAGTATTGAAAAATTATAGGGTTCAAACCTACTTAACTGGGATAATTCCTCAAACTTCTGTTTAATCAGCATTTTAGGAAAATTTTCAGTAAAGACTGTTACTTTAGGTAAATCATCGGGAATCTTATATGAAGGTAGTTCCTTAGATATTTTTCTTTCAGCTAGAGGATTAACTTTAACAATGCTAGTCTTTTTTCTTCACGGGGTTGCTACACGGGATGTTAAATATGGAGATAAATTGAAAGGTTTTATTACAGAAGAGTTTACCAAAAGAGGTGAATTACTCCCTCACTTTTATTATAGTTTTTGGGGCGATGTTTTAAATGATGTTGGGAGGATGTGGAACTGGATTCATCAAGATTTACAGGAAGTTAAAAAGGAATCTCCAAATTTAGATATTCAAACCATTTTGAGGTATCAACACTTTAGACAAGGCTTTCTATCTGAATTCGTTGGAGATGCTTTCACCTACCTTAATCAAGAACGGGGCGTAAAAATTAGAGAACTGATTGCAGATCAACTAGAGGACTTTATAAGACGTAACCCTGAAGAAACTGACCTTCATATTGTTGCCCATTCCTTGGGAAGCGTCATCCTATGGGATAGTTTGTTTTCCGATAGATTTGATTCTGATGATGCGGCGTTTCATATTCGTACAATGATTAAAGGACTAGGTGATTCTACCTCCAAAAGACAAGTTTACCTAAGGAGTATTACCACAATGGGTTCTCCTATTTTATTCTTTAACACCATGTTAGGTATTAATCCTAATAAAGTTAAATGTTTTGCTAAGAATTATAAAAACCAAGGTTTGAGATGGATTAATATAATTCATTCCTCTGATATTATTGCCTATCCGCTTCGGACAAGCTTTAACATTAATTCGTCTGATAACATATTTTTACAAGATGAGTATATTTTAGATCATGCTAACCTGGCGGAAAATACTGCCTATACTGTCGGTCAAGTGGATGCAGCCTTAGCTTTAGGAGTTGTTGATGCTCATCACTGGTATATGAATTGTTCTAAAACAGCTAATTTAATTACTGATAATATTTTATCTGGTAAAAATATTATGTATGATGTTATATCTCGCTTAAAAAAAATACCTGAAGTTAAAAATGTTTTAACTCCAGTAAACTATATCTTTGATAAAAAATTACTGCATCTAAATTTTAGAGATGGTAGCGGTAGTATACAAATGTATGTTAATTTTGCCAATATACACCATGTTTATATATTCGATACTAATGAAGATCGCAAATTTGCAGGATATTTTGGGTGGAATTATGCTAATAGTTTTCAGGAAGAAATTGAATTAATTAAAAGAGAATTTTGCTGAATAAAGAATAGATAAAATTCTAAAATAAATACTGAGTAGGAGTAAATGCAAATGACACAAAGACGCCCCCAGCCTGCGGAAGTAGTTACACAATACAATGTAGACGAAGACGATGATAATTCTTTGTTTGAAGACTTTTACGATAAACCCGGTAGTCTACCAGGAACAATTTTTATTAATAAAAATTCTCCGCCACCCAAAATTATCTTAATTGACTACAACGAGGCAAACCGCATCTGCATGCCACTTGAGACCCCAGCAGCGTGCGCTAGCTATTTGGATACCGAGTCGGTTTCTTGGGTGGATGTGTTGGGCTTAGGAGATGAAGAAATTTTGCGAGAATTGGGACAGGTTTTTCATTTACATCCATTGGTTTTGGAAGATGTGGTAAATGTACCCCAGCGACCCAAAGTGGATGATCAGGGAGACCATCTGGTGCTTATTAGCCGGATGGTGATGCCTAAAGAAAAAGGCACTGGCTTCTACAGCGAACAAGTGAGTTTAATTTTGGGGAAACATTATTTGCTCACTGTGCAGGAGGAACCACTGCGGGATTGTTTTACACCCGTGCGCGATCGCATTCGTCACAATAAGGGCACTATCCGCAAGCGCGGTGCCGATTATTTAGCCTACGCACTGTTGGATTCAATTATTGATGGCTTTTTTCCGGTGCTGGAAGTTTATGGTGAGCGAATTGAAGACTTAGAGGAAGAAGTTATCGCCAATCCTACACGTAAAACTCTAGACAAAATCTATCAAGTTAGGCGCGAATTGTTGGCACTCCGTCGCGCTATTTGGCCCCAGCGAGATGCCATAAATTCCTTAATTCGAGATGGGAGTCCTCTTATTTGTGAAGAAGTCCGAATTTATCTAAGAGACTGTTACGATCATGCGGTTCAAGTAATGGACATGGTGGAAACATATCGAGAACTATCCTCTGGGTTAATGGATGTTTATATGTCCTCGGTTGGTAACAGAATGAATGAAGTTATGAAGCTTTTGACTGTAATTTCCAGTATTTTTATTCCCCTCACTTTTGTTGCTGGAATCTACGGCATGAACTTTAATACAGAAAAATCTCCATTCAATATGCCGGAACTAAACTGGTATTTGGGCTATCCGCTTTGCTGGGCATTAATGATAGCGATCGCATCTGGTTTAATTTACTTTTTCTGGCGGCGCGGCTGGTTTGATAATTTTTCCACAGTTAAGGATGACTAGCATCATGTTCATAAATTACTTTTCTTATAGCCTGTAATTTTTTGCTAAAAATTAATGGGAGACAAAAATTTTTGTTTTTAATTACTTAATTCTAAAGTACAAATAAGTAAGTTTTTTATTTCTAAAAATAAACTTTGTAATTAAAAACTTTCCCCAATTAACAATTACCAATCACTAATTACTAATTTTGGATGACCGCAATTTATTCATCTTGACTGTCTACATCATCTGTGTCACCTACATTTTATACCGAGTTTTTAAATCGGTAGATAGAAATCAAGTGATAGTCCATCTCGATCGAGAATCCTTAAATGGACAACTGGAAGCACAAAATCTAAGAGATCGCGTCGATATCCAATTTAAGCTGGAAAAGCGATACCAACTAGATCGACTGCGCGAACTATCGATCCAGATTGACAATAAATCTGCGGAGCATTCAATTGACGTAGACTGGGATCGCAGTTCGCTGACAGATTTCGACGGGCGATCGCGGCGAGTGATTCGCCTGACGCCCAGCATGATTCTGGATCTCTCCCAGCGTCAAGTTTATAGCTTCATTGGGTCTGGAAAAATTCTTAAAGAAAAAATAACTGTTGAAGACGTTCTCCAGCGCGACTTGCAAACCGATGTTTTGAAAATCTCAGCGTCCCTTTTTGATCCATCCAAGCTCAAAAAACTCTCTAGTCCTGAGAGTACGCTGCACTTTTCTCTAACGCTGGTGCTGCATTTATTTAGGTCTACGAGTGAGACGGGCAATTCCGTTACTCACATTTTGTCTTGTGACTTTACAGTTAAAAAAGCTCCTTGGACAGATGTAATGCGTTGGAATCCCAGAGAAACAACTAAAAAATAAAAATTGAGAAATTCTTAAATTTTTATTTTTGTTTTGATCACTGGGGAGGCTTTACTTTCATCTAAGCCCCGTTACCACAGTAGGGGACGTGACAGAAAAAGCCCCTACTGGTAACGAGAAAAAAAGCTAGTTTTTAATTTTTAATGGTTAAGCAATGTCTTTGACTGCGTATTGCGCTTCGCAGCGTAAACCAGTGGCAATTCTAAAAAGTTCTTGACCTGTGTGCAGGTAGCCTTCATCATAGTTGAGCGTAAAAAGTTCTAACTCTTCAATGCCATCTGCTACTTGATTGAGGCAGTAGTAAAGGTGAACTGCTGCGCCAGCAACATTGGCTGGATTAGGCAAAGACCGAAAAGCCAGCTGAGCTTGTTTGAGATAGTTACGACACTCTTTCAGGTAAGCCTGAAATTGTTCCATCAGTTCATCATCAAAAGGATCGGCTGAAAGTTGGTCTAGTTGGTCTGCCAGAGGATTGAGAATGCGACAGATCAAGCGATTGACCGGCACATAGACTTTCTGAAGCCATTGCTCCAGTTGTTCGTCGGCATCTATTGCTGTCTGTCGATGCGCGTAGTATCGGTTTTCAGCGTTGGCTTGCTGTTGTCGATGCGCGTAGTATCGGTTTTCGGTGTCGGCTTGCTGTTGCCGCTGCGATCGCGCCGAAGCATCGGCTTGCTGGTATCGCTGCGATCGCGCCGAAGTATATGTCGCTGATGATTCGGCTCGTCGCGACGGATGATTGTTAACAGATTGTTCGTGTCTCAGGCGATCTTTGAGCAGCATCTGGTCATAAGACTGCCGCTGTTGAGGGTCGCCTAGTATTTCGTAAGCAGCATTAATCCGGACAATTTGCTCGTGGTTCGCTGTTTCGCGATTACCATCTGGATGAAACAGCTTCACTAGACGCCGGTAAGCTTGCTTGATCTGTACCGGAGTCGCTGCGGGACTAATATCAAGGGTGTCGTAGTGAGTGGAATCTGTCATGGAAATAGCTTTCTGTCAGAGGCATGAGTCATTAGTAGGTAGAGGTATGACTAATGACTCATAGCTCATGAGCTTTTAACTAATGACCACTAACAGTTACTGTAGCGTCAACCCAGCACAGCTGGCACTCGCGGTTCTGGATCTTGGAACAGGGGTGTACTTAAGTAGCGTTCTCCAAAGCTGGGCTGAACCATGACAATCAATCGTCCCTCATTTTCGGGGCGCTGAGCGACCTTGATGGCAGCATAGAGGGCAGCACCCGTGGAAATGCCGGAAAGCAGTCCTTCTTCACGAGCAAGACGACGACCGTAGGCGATCGCATCATCATCTGTCACTGCGATTACCTCATCAATCAGCTCAACTTTCAGCACTTGGGGAATAAACCCAGCACCGATGCCCTGAATTTTGTGGGGGCCAGGGCGTCCGCCGGACAACACTGAGCTACTGATGGGTTCGACGGCGATCGCTTTAAAACCCGGTTTCCGTGGTTTAATCACCTCTGCCACACCCGTAAGTGTGCCGCCAGTGCCCACTCCAGCGACCAGGATATCCACCTGTCCGTCTGTATCCTCCCAGATTTCCTCAGCAGTGGTTTCCCGGTGAATCTGCACGTTGGCTGGATTGCTAAACTGTTGCAGCATATAAGCATTAGGCGTGCTGTCAACAATTTCTTGCGCCCTACGAATGCAGCGGCTCATCCCCTCAATGCCAGGGGTCAGTTCCAGTTCTGCTCCATAAGCCCGCAGCATCGCCCGTCGTTCTGTACTCATCGTGTCTGGCATTGTCAAGATCAGCCGATAGCCCCTGGCTGCTGCTGCCATCGCTAGAGCAATACCAGTATTTCCAGAAGTCGGTTCCACTAAGATTGTTTTGCCTGGGTGGATCAACCCCTGCTCTTCTGCCGCATTAATCATACTCACCCCAATGCGGTCTTTGACCGAGGCAGCTGGGTTCATACCCTCCAATTTCACCACGATCCGAGCCAAACAGCCTTCCTCTTGGGGAATGCTGTTCAACTGTACTAAAGGCGTCCGACCGATTAATTCTGTAATGTTTTGAGCAATCCGCATAGATTTTAGTTTTTTTCTTGGTTATGAGGAGTCAGAAGTCAACATCAATCATTAAAAAGTGCAAAATTAAAAATTAAAAGAAGTATGCTTCTTTTTAAATTTTTAGTTTTCAATTTTTAATTTTTAAATGTAATACATGATGTCTAGCTGACGCCTAGAATCCCGTTTTTCTGCTAAATCTTGAAGCGTGTATCCTTGTAAGACCGAATTAGCTGTTTGATGCACTTCCTGCCAGATTTCCTCTACCACGGCACTTTCTACCGTTTTGGAAGTGTTGTTGTTCTCAGAAGGTTTGGCATCCAATCCTTCCAGGCAACTCACAACTTCTAAGAGCGTAATTTTCCAAGGTTCCCGCGACAGCAAATAGCCTCCCTTTGCTCCACGTTGGCTACGCACTAAACCGCCACGCCTCAATGTCGCCAGCAGCTGTTCTAAATATCGATCGGGGATATTTTGTTGAGCCGCAATCTGCCGAATTTGTAACGGTTCGTTGTCGTTGTAGTGACACGCTAGCTCTAACAGAGCCAACAGCGCATATTCTGTTTTACAGGAAAGTTCCACAAGCTTGAGATCGAGTGTGAGGGATCGTCTATTCCAGTATACCCCGGTTCTCCACCGGAGTTTGCCGGTTTAAGCATTCGCCAATAAAAAAGCCCCGCTAATACGGGGCATAACCGGGTTCGCAAAATTTACGACACAAAAGCTGGGAGCAGGGGATCAAGGGAGAAGAGGGACAGAGGGAGTAATCACCCCTTACCCATTACCACCTGTCCTAGCAATGTGCGGGCTACTACTTCCGTCTCCCTAGAAGCTGAACGTTGTTCTGAGCGTGCCAATAACGGCATCTTCGTTATCGTTGTTTTGGTTGGGAGCAGTAATCCAGATAATGCCGGGAGTCACGGAGATGTTATCCGTCAGCTGGTACTTGTAGAATCCTTCGAGGTGATAAGAGAGATCGTTCTTAATCCCGACTGGGCTGCCTTGAACTTCAAGACCTGCCAAGTAGGGTTCTACACCTGCAAAAATTCCCAGGATATTCCCCCGCTTACCCAAATCGGGGAAAGCCACACCTAATCCGTAGTACCAGACCTCGCCTCTGGTACTATTTTCAACCGCGCTAATATCAGTCTTACCAACGAAGCCGCTCAGGGAGAATCTGTCGCTCAGTCGTAAGGCAGCCTCAAGACCATAGGAGTTAGTGATCAGTGCGGTATCCCTAGCCAGTACTAATGGAAACCGAGCGCCTGTTCCAGTTGCAAGAGTTGGATCGTTAGCTCCGAGAGTACCTGTTACCGGCCTACCGCCAGCCGATCGCGGACTTCCACCAAGGTCGAAAATCCCGTCACCCGCGTTATGGTAGCCGTGGACGTAGGTGGCAGCTAAGCCCAAGCGATCGCTAACTGTAAAATTCAGTTGCGCCAACGCCGAATAGTCTCCGTTGAATAGACCAAAATCACTGGTTCCGCCATCAGGTCTGGTAAATGAGCCAGGATTATTGCCATTATCTGCCAAGTAACCCAGGCTCAAGGAAGTAGGACCGAGAATCGGTGCTGTACCTACACCGAGCCTGATCCCGATACCGGCACCGCCACCGATTCGATAAATAGGACTCTGCTGAGCAAATGACGAAAGTGCGGCGGTACCTCCGTCTCCGTCATAAAAGTAAGGGTTGAGGACGGGAGCGTAGTCGGCATGAATTCCTCCCGCAGCGGCAATGTAGACTTTGGAAGCTCCAAAGGGAAACTCATACGCCAGCCAATCTAAAGCGATATCGTTGTTGTTACCGGGATTAAGGTCAAAGGTCTGGTTGCCCTCGAATGAACCATTAGGTTGAAAAGGTGTAGTGTTACCAGCCGCAAGACGGGTGTGCAAAACATCTCGACCCGTGAAGCTGGTTTGGAAGTCTAAACGAACGCGATCGCCAAAAATGGTATTGGTGTCCTCGCGATCGCTAAACTCGTCCGTGATGGCGAAGATCGCTTCACCCACCAGTTTGGTGGTTGTCGAGAACTGATGGTTTTCTAGGAACGTCACCCGTCCTTCCAGGTTATCTACCCGCGTCCGGAGGGTTGCCAGTTCTGCCCCAAATTCATCAATTAGCCGCTGAAGTGTGGCTAAATCTTCTTTGGTGACAAAATCTGCTGTGGAAGCGGCAATCAATTTCTCGATTTGCAGCAAACAAGCGTTCAAACCCGCCGCAAATTCATAACGGCTCATTGCCCGGTTGCCCCGATAGGTGCCATCCGGATATCCTGCTATACAGCCATAGCGCTCTACCAGGCTTCGCAGCGCTTCGTATGCCCAGTCGGTTGGTTCCACGTCCGACAGTTGGGAGACGTTTGTGACTTGGCTTTGAGAATTATTTCCTTCCTGGCTGTAGCGATTGATTTGTTCTAAAACGCTATTGTTGCCAACCGTATTCCCTGCTGGAGCTGTTTGAGCCAGCTTTGAGTCGGCAGCTGGCATGACAGGCAAAGATGTGCCTTCAATCGTTTCTACCCCTAGTGCTTGAACTGAGTCGGCGGTTGCTGGCTCCTGGCTGGGTGCGACTGCCAACTGTTCTGGCGCTTCCGTCGCAACAACTTTCTGCTCTAACTCTGACTTCTCAGCGGTAGCTGAAAATACAGGGATTGAGCTGATTGTTGGGGTTTCTGGCGCAGTAGCGAGCGCTACTGGCTGCAATTCTGGTAGTGCCTCTACCGTTTGGGGCTGAATCACTTCTTTAGCAGCAGGCGTTTGTGCAGCGATCGCTGCCGATGAAACCACCAATGCTGCCCCCAAAACTGCTGGGCTGAATACCAGCGATCTCCAGATAAATTTAGCCATCTTTCCTCTTTTCCTCACACACACCTTACTTAAGAAAGATTTACATCCTTCTTAATTTTTCCTGTCATCCTACCACAGGCTAGAAATGTCATTAGGTAATAAATCATACAAAAAAGCCCCGCATTGAGCGAGGCTTTACTGATTTCATTTCACAATATTGGGCAAACTGGATTAACCCAACCACCTAAATTCTGTGTTACTAGAAGCTGAACGTAGTTCTGAGAGTACCGATATAGGAGTCGTCGCCCTCCCGTTGGTTGGTACCCGTCAGCCAGACGACGCCGGGAGTCACTGAGATGTTTTCCGTCAGCTGGTACTTGTAGAAAGCTTCAATGTGGTAACCTCGATCATCCAAATTTCGTACCCTGTTACCCTCAAGTTCCAGATTTGCAAGATAGGGTTGGGCACCTGCGAAGATACCCAAAACGTTGCCCCGCTTACCTAGGTCAGGGAAGGCTAGCCCTAGTCCGTAACTCCAGATTTCACCATCCCCGTCACCAATCACTCTGACGTCGCTATAAGAGACAAAGCCACTGAGTGAAACTCTGTCACCCAATCGGAAAGCACCTTGTAATCCGTAGGAGTTACTTACCACGGGAGACGCAGCAAGAAGACCCCCAGTTAAAAAGTCTCCGACGTCCCCTGGATTATTAGCCAAGGCATTACCGACCACACCTTCTCCGCGACCGATATCGAATATCGGGTTGCCAGTGTTATGGTAGCCGTGGACGTAGGTTGCAGCCAAGCCGAAGCGATCGCTGACAGTAAAGTTAAGCTGCGCCAACGCCGAATAGTCGCCGTTGAACAGACCAAAATCGCTACCGGGGTTATTCGCGGAATCATTATCTGCTAAGTAGCCCACAGTTAATGAAGTTGGACCGAGAATCGGCGCTCTACCTACACCCAGTCTCAGACCAGCACCAGCACCGCCCCCGATGCGATAAATGGGGCTGTACTGAGCAAAGGTTGAGAGCGAGCCGTTACCGCTGTCACTCACTCCGTTATAGAAGTAAGGATTCAAAACAGGGGTGTAGTCGGAATGGCGTCCTCCAGTGGCTGATATGTAAACTTGGGAAGAGCCAAATGGGAACTCATACGCCAGCCAGTCTAAGCCAATGTTATTGTTATTTTCGTCGCCGAAGCCGAGGTTAAAAGTCTGGGTTCCCTCCGCTGTTGCAATTGGAGCATCATCAATACCATCACCATCTCTATCGCCGATAGGGGTACCAAAGCCGAAAGCTGCGAGGTTCCCTGCTGCCAAACGGGTGTGCAACTTATCTCGACCTGTAAAGCTGGTTTGCAAGTCTAAACGGACTCTGTCGCCGAAAATGAGATTCGTGTTGTCGTCGTTATCCCCAAATCCATCAGTGACAGCGAAGATCGCTTCACCCACCAGTTTGGTGGTTGTCGAGAACTGATGGTTTTCTAGGAACGTCACCCGTCCTTCCAGGTTATCTACCCGCGTGCGGAGGGTTGCCAGTTCTGCCCCAAATTCATCGATCAGCCGCTGAAGTGTGGCTAAATCTTCTTTGGTAACAAAATCTGCTGTAGACGCGGCAATTAATTTCTCGATTTGCAGCAAACAAGCGTTCAAACCCGCCGCAAATTCATAACGGCTCATTGCCCGGTTGCCCCGATAGGTGCCATCCGGATATCCTGCTATACAGCCATAGCGCTCTACTAGGCTTCGCAGCGCTTCGTATGCCCAGTCTGTTGGTTCCACGTCTGACAGTTGGGAGACGTTTGTGACTTGGCTTTGGGAATTATTTCCTTCCCGACTGTAGCGATTGATTTGTTCTAAAACGCTGTTGTTGTCAACTGTATTTCCTGCTGGGGCGCTTTGAGCCAGCTTGGTGTTCGTCGGTGCTGCCATCGGAACCGACACGCTGTTGTCTACGCCTAGAGCTTCGGCTGAATTGGCGGTTGCTGCGTCCTGGATGGGCGTTGCTGCCAACTGTTTTGGCGTCTCTACTGCTGGCACTACAGGTACAGACGTGCTATCGAGCTTCTCTACCTTTAGCGCTTCTGCCGAGTTGGCGGTTGCTGCATCTTGAATCGGCGCTACTGCTAACTGTTCTGGCGTTTCCACTTCAACTGCACTCAGCGCTTCGGCTGATTTAGCGGTTGCTGAAAACACGGGGGCTGAGTTAGCTTCCGGGGCTTGGGGTGCAGTAACCAAAGCCACTGACTGAACTTTCGGTAGGTTTGCCTCAGTCGTTTGGGGCTGAATTACTTCAGATGTTACGGGCTTTTCAGTTGCGATCGCAGCTGAAGAAAGCACGAGTGCCGCTCCCAAAACTGCTGGACTTACTAGCAGAGATTTCCACATTAATTTAGCCATCTTTCCTCTTTTCCTCACCCACACTTTTTCAGAAAGATCTTTCAGAAAGAGTGACAATCCTTCTTGATTTTTCAAGTCATCGTAACACAGATTGGGCGCTGCCACCACCTCACCAGCGCCTGAAATGATTGCTAGAGCGCTTATTGAGATTTTTCGTGTTATTTTTCGGATGACCTAAGTCACTCTTTAAAAATGACTTGCGCCCTATCAAAGTCTTTTGTTGTCAACCCATCGCTATCATCTGTTGTCAGTGTTAGCGTCACCTTATTGTACAAAATTTCTCGTAGATGATGCTTTGTTTCTATTGAGATGCAGCAACAGCAACTAATTTGTTAATCTAGGCGATCGCTTCTCCAAACTTTTTTCATTTTCTCTTCTACTGCTTCCCTGGCTAACTTGATAGCTGATGAATGCTTTGTTAATTGCCAGCTCGCTGAGTATCTACGCCATCGCCTTCCTGAAAAAAAGCCCCTAAAAAACTATCCGCCCCCACGGGGAGCGTTTTGGTATCACCATTACACTCAATGTGAGGGCGGTCTAGCGGGTCTTCAAATTAGCACCAGACTGTCGGAAGGAACTCCAAATACCAGCCTAGCTCTTTCAGCCTTTAGTTAATCCCACTAGGGGATTAAAACCGGCTTTTAGAGAACAGCTCCGACGCTCAGCCGGTTAACGCTAATTTGATGACCCATAAATTTACTACTATCACTCATGGGCATCACCTCCTTGTTGCCTGAACGGTCTAATTCTCAAAAGGAGTAGGGGAAAAATCGCTAAGGATTCATTCCCTTCATTTAGATTAGCACAGGCTAGAGCAGATGTGGGCTGGCTTGAAAAAAAAATACCCCGCGAGTGGCGGGGTATCGTTCAATGAGGAGTGCTGTAGGAGCGGGATCGCCCCGCCCATGCTGAGTTAGAGAAAATTAACTCAATATTTCACTCCTGACATTACAGTGCGTTACCGCGAGGCAGAACCTCTTCAGGGAAGATAAAGTTCTCGTGGGGTTGATCCTGAGGAGCCATCCAAGCCCGGATGCCCTCATTGAGGAGAATATTCTTGGTGTAGAACGTTTCAAACTCGGGATCTTCTGCCGCCCGCAGTTCCTGGGAGACAAAGTCGTAAGCCCGCAGATTTAAGGCTAAACCGACAATCCCAATCGA
>NZ_JAMPKB010000065.1:0-32268 GCF_039961925.1 Trichocoleus sp. DQ-U1
AAAACATCGTTGCAGTTACCAGGTCTGAGTTTGAGTCTTGTGGAGGTGGAAACTGGCACCGCCAAGTTTGATTTGACGCTAGAGATAACGGATACCGAGGAAGGGTTGACAGGGTCATTAGAGTACAACACTGACTTGTTTGATGAAGCCACGATTACTCGGATGTTGGGGCATTTTCAAACGCTGCTGGAAGGCATTGTGGCGAATCCCGATTGCCGTTTGTCGGATTTGCCGTTATTGACGGAGGCGGAAAGATATCAATTGTTGGTGGAGTGGAATCAGACTCAGACTGATTACCCCGCCGATAGCTGCTTTCATCAGTTGTTTGAACAGCAGGTCGAGAAAACACCGGATGCGATCGCGCTAAGCGCACGCTCCGCGAACGCCCTCACATTTGAAGAACAACATCTCACCTACAAACAATTAAATGAACGTGCGAACCAACTGGCGAATTATCTACAAAAACAGAGGATAACAACCGAATCTCTGGTTGGCATCTGTGTAGAACGCTCTTTGGAGATGATGGTCGGACTCATCGGCATTCTTAAAGCAGGGGGAGCTTATGTGCCGTTAGACCCATCCTATCCCCAAGAGCGCCTATCTTTCATGCTGTCAGACGCGCAGATGCCCGTATTGTTAACTCAACAGCATTTGGTCGAAAAGTTACCTCACCACACCGCTAAAGTTATTTGTTTAGATGCAGAGTGGGATTGGATTGCCCAAGAAAGTATAGCCAGTCCAGCCAGTGAAGTTAACGCCGATAACCTCGCTTACGTCATCTATACTTCCGGTTCCACGGGTAAGCCAAAAGGAACCTTGATTCCCCATCGAGGACTGGTTAATTACTTAAGTTGGTGTTCGCAAGCCTACGCCGTAGAAGCTGGGAAAGGCGCTCCAGTTCACTCTTCCCTGAGCTTCGATATGACGATTACCGGGTTATTTTCACCTTTATTAGTGGGAAATCGGGTAATCTTGCTGTCTGAAGCGCAGGGTATCGAAGCTTTGAGTATGGCGCTACGGCACGGTAGTGACTTTAGTTTAGTTAAAATTACCCCGGCTCAGTTAGATTTGCTGCGCCATCAGTTAGCCCCAGCAGAAGTGGCGGGTCGAACCAAATCCTTTATTATTGGCGGCGAAAATCTTTTAGCTCAAAGCGTTGCGTTTTGGCAAAAATTTGCTCCGGATACTGTATTGGTAAATGAATATGGGCCTACAGAAACTGTTGTGGGATGCTGTATTTATCAAGTTCCTTTAGGCAAGCATCAATCTGGATCAATTCCGATTGGTCGTCCGATTGCGAATACGCAACTTTATATTTTGGATCGGCATCTGCAACCTGTCCCGATTGGCGTAATTGGTGAGCTACATATCGGCGGTGCAGGAGTGGCGCGAGGGTATCTAAATCGTCCTGAATTGACAGCAGAGAAGTTTATTCCCAATCCGTTTAAAAACCTAACCCCCCAACCCCCTTCCCTACGAGGGCAGGGGGAGAATTGCTCCCCTCCCCTGGTAGGGGAGGGGTTAGGGGAGAGGTCTCGGCTATATAAAACCGGGGATTTGGCGCGTTACCGAGCTGATGGCACGATTGAGTATCTGGGAAGATGCGATCGCCAAATCAAGCTCAGAGGCTTTCGGATTGAACTGGAAGAAATCGAGTCGGTGTTAGCACAACACCCCCAAATTCGAGACGTGGTGGTGCTAATTCGGGAAGATGAACCGGGACCTAAATTGGTGGCTTATCTTGTTCCTCAGTCAGCAGCAGTCCCCACAGTTAGCGAATTGCGCTCTTACTTACAACAGAAACTGCCAGAGTATTCGATCCCATCCGCCTTTGTGACTTTGGAGTCTTTACCGCTAACTCCCAACGGCAAGGTAGATCGTCAAGGATTGCCATCTCCGGGGGTAGCTAGACCCACCTTAGACGATGCGTTTGTGGCACCTAGAACGCCCGCAGAGCAGGTGCTGGCGGAAGTTTGGCGCGAAGTTCTCAATCTGGAGCAAGTTGGCATCCACGACAACTTCTTTGCTTTGGGTGGAGATTCGATTCGGAGTATACAAGTGCGATCGCTTGTGCAAAATCGCGGCTTAAATTTCTCTCTCCAACAACTCTTCCAAGATCAGACAATTTCCGAACTCGCACCACATCTAGAAGGAAGTGAAATTGAAAAGGCTGCTTCCGTTGCACCTTTTAGCCTCATTTCCGAAGCAGATCGTCAAAAATTACCCAATGGAATTGAGGACGCCTATCCCCTCACCAAGTTGCAAGCGGGGATGCTGTTCCATAGCGAATACAGCCCAGAAACAGCAGTCTACCACGACATTGTAAGCTTCCAGGTACAAGCAACTTTTGACCTCGAAGCACTGCAAACAGCGATTCACCCTTTAATCAGTCGTCATGCAGTGTTACGCACCAGCTTCGATTTAACTAGCTTCAAGGAACCCCTGCAACTTGTTCGTCACACAGTTACAATTCCTCTGCAAGTAGAAGATTGGCGTCATCTTTCTGACACGGAACAAGCAGACGCACTCACGAATTGGTTTGAAATTGAAAAAAGCCGAAATTTTGATTGGACTCGTCCTCCTCTGCTGAAATTTCAGGTACATCGCCGTACTGACGCAACATTTCAACTTACCCTCAGCTTCCACCATGCTATTATCGACGGCTGGAGTGTAGCTTCTTTATTCTCCGAGTTGTTTCAACAGTATTCTGCGTTGCTGGAAGGGGAAGAAACGCTGGAAGTTTTGCCATCACCCGTTAGTCATTTCCGAGACTTTGTATCTTTAGAACGGGAAGCGATCGCTTCCGAGGAATGTCGCAACTTTTGGAGCAAAAAGTTAAAAGACAGTACCATTACAAAACTGCCTCGCTGGTTTCCTAGCGGTGAAGAAACGCATCAAAAGAAACCTTGCGTGCCGGAAATTTTCCTTTCTTATGAGACTTCAGCAAATTTAAAGCAACTCGCTGAATCCGCAGGCGTTCCCCTAAAAAGTGTTCTACTTGCAGCACATCTAAGAGTATTAAGTTTGTTGAGCGGTCAATCAGCAATTTTAACTGGCTTAGTCTCCAATGGAAGACTAGAAAAAAAGGATGGGGAAAAGGTTTTAGGACTTTTCTTGAACACACTACCATTTTGCCAAGAATTGCCAGGAGGAACCTGGATAGACTTGGTAAAAGAAACTTTTGCCTCTGAGCGGGAATTGCTTCCTTTTCGCCGTTATCCTCTGCCAGAATTGCAGAAAGAGCTAAGTAGAGAATCGCTTTTTGAAACAGCTTTTAACTTTACGCATTTTCACGTTTATGAAAGTGTTTTAGGGTTGGAAAATATTGAGATATTAGACGCGGCCTTCTTTGAAGAGACAAACTTTGCTTTAATTGCTAATTTTGTTTTAAATCCAGTAAGCGATCGCGTTCAAGTAAAGCTGGAATATCAAGCCTCATTTTCTCAAGAGGAAAGAGAGGCGATTAGGGGATATTACGCTAAGACTCTTGAAGTCATGGTAAGCCAACCTTCGGCACGTTATGAGTTATCCACTCTGCTTTCTGAGCAAGAACAACATCAGTTACTCGTAGAATGGAACGACACTCAAGTTGACTACCCGAAAGATGCGTGTCTCCATCAATTATTTGCTGCTCAGGTAGAAAAAACACCAGATAATATTGCTGTTGTTTTTGAAGGAAAACAATTAACGTATCGGGAATTAAATCAACAAGCTAACCAAGTAGCGCATCGCTTGCAAAAGCTAGGCGTAAAAACAGAAGTTTTGGTTGGTATTTGTATGGAACGCTCCCTAGAAATGGTGGTGGGACTACTTGGCATTCTGAAAGCAGGTGCAGCTTATGTTCCGCTAGATCCATTCTATCCTCCAGAACGCCTAGCTTTTATGCTAGAAGATGCTGGGGTTCCCGTGCTGTTAACTCAACAGCATTTAGTTGAAAATCTTCCCAAACACAATGCTCAAGTTTTATGTCTCGATACAGATTGGGAAATCATTGCCCAAGAGAGCTTAGAAAATCCTTCTAGCAGGGTGACGGCAGAAAATTTAGCTTACGTTATTTATACCTCTGGCTCCACAGGAACTCCCAAAGGGGGGATGAATACCCATCGCGGTATCTGCAATCGCTTATTGTGGATGCAAGATACTTATCAACTAACACAAACTGACCGAGTTTTACAGAAAACCCCCTTCAGCTTTGATGTTTCTGTATGGGAATTCTTTTGGCCTTTGATAACGGGTTCTCGTCTGGTTGTCGCTAAACCAGGAGGACATCAAGATAGCGCTTATTTAGTGGAGCTGATTGCCCAGGAAGAAATCACTACGATTCATTTTGTGCCGCCAATGCTTCAGATTTTCCTAGAAGAGTTGGAAGTGCAAAAATGTCAATGTCTCAAACGAGTGATTTGCAGTGGTGAGGCTTTATCCTACGAACTTCAACAACGGTTCTTTGCGCGGTTGGACGCCCAATTACACAATCTTTATGGTCCAACGGAAGCAGCCATTGATGTCACGTATTGGGCTTGTCAACGGGAAAGCGAACTCCCTATCGTTCCGATTGGTCGCGCGATCGCAAATACTCAACTTTATATCCTCGATAGGCACCTGCAACCTGTCCCAGTCGGTGTGGCTGGTGAACTCCACATCGGCGGCGTTGGCTTAGCGCGAGGCTATCTCAATCGTCCTGATTTGACACAACAGAAGTTTATTCCTAATCCGTTTAAAAACCTAACGATTCAGCCCGATTCCTTAGCAGGGGACTCTTTGGGGGAGAGTCGCTTATACAAAACTGGAGATTTGGCGCGTTATCTACCTGATGGCAACATTGAGTTTCTTGGCAGGATTGACAATCAGGTAAAACTGCGGGGTTTCCGCATCGAACTGGGAGAAATTGAAGCAGCGCTAATGCAGCACCCAGCTATACGAGAAACAGTAGTTTTGTTGCGGGAGGATAACCCAGGTGACAAGCGTTTAGTCGCTTACATTGTGCCGAAAGAACAAGCACCCGACATTCACGATCTACGGGACTTCTTGAAGCAGAAACTGCCGAGTTATATGGTGCCATCTGCGTTTATGTTTTTAGAGGCGTTACCTTTAACTGCAAATGGCAAAATCGAACGTCGAGCATTACCTGCACCGAAAAATCTATCTTTATCAACAGTTGCTTATATACCTCCCCGGAATCCGTTTGAAGAAAAACTAGCGCAACTTTGGGCTGAAGTTCTCGACCTTGAGCGGGTAGGCATTCACGACAACTTCTTTGAGTTAGGCGGTAACTCTTTAGTCGCAACTCAACTGATTTCTAAGGTGCGTCGCACATTTCAAGTAGAAATTCCTTTGCGAAATCTATTTGAGTTGCCAACAATTGCTGGACTTGCTGAAAGCATTTCACAAACCAAAGAGAGTAACGCTGATGCTCAGGAAGCGGCGATTCAGCCAATTTTCAGAACGGCTCGACGCGGTTCCCATAATCAATCAAAAAAGGGAGAGTAAACGATGACATTGCATTCTTCCTGGGATGCTACAACAGACATTCAAGAAGACGATATTTTCGTTCTTCCGACTTCTTTTGCACAAGCAAGATTGTGGTTTCTGGATCAATTTGAACCAGGCAGTCCTTTCTACAACATTCCTGCCGCTGTCCGCCTTACAGGGAAGCTGAACATTGCTGCTTTGGAGCAAAGTCTCAATGAAATGGTGCAACGCCATGAAGCTTTGCGGACGACGTTTGCGGTTGAAGATGGTCAGCCAGTGCAAGTTATCCGAGCCAGCTTGACTCTAAACTTGCCGATTGTAGATTTAACAGCGCTACCTGCAAGTGAGCGAGAAGCTGAGATTTATGCAAGAGCAAATGAGGAAATCCAACAACCTTTTGATTTAACTAAAGTTCTTCTGTGGCGAGTCACGCTGTTACGACTAGATGAAGCAGATCATGTGTTGCTACTGACCATGCACCATATCATCTCTGATGGTTGGTCTTTGGGGGTATTTCTGCGAGAAATGGCAGCACTTTACGAAGCCTTTTCTAATCGCAACCCCTCACCGCTTCCGGAACTTCCAATTCAGTATGCAGACTTTGCTGTTTGGCAGCGTGACTGGCTTCAGGGGAAAGTTTTGGAAACTCAGCTCAATTACTGGAAACAACAATTGAGTGGTTCTTTGCCAGTGCTGCAACTGCCAAGCGATCGCCCTCGACCTGCTATTCAGTCTTACACGGGGAAAAAGCAATTTTTTGTCCTATCCAAAACCTTGACAGCAGCGCTCAAATCTCTAAGTCAGCAAACAGGTGTGACTTTGTTTATGACAATGCTGGCGGCATTCAAGACGCTAGCACACCGCTACACAAACCAAGATGACCTGATTGTGGGGAGCGCGATCGCAAATCGCAACCGAGCAGAAGTTGAGGGACTCATCGGGTTGTTTGTCAATACCTTGGTGCTGCGAACAGATTTAAGTGGCAATCCCACTTTCAAAGAGTTACTAAATCGAGTTCGGGAAGTAACGTTAGGTGCTTATGCTCACCAGGATTTGCCCTTTGAAAAGCTAGTAGAAGAACTCCAACCAGAGCGGGATTTGAGCCAAAATCCTCTATTTCAGGTGTGGTTTGCTCTTAACAACGCTCCTATGCCAGCGATGCAGCTAGCGTCGGGACTAACCCTAACTCCCTTGGAAGTGGACAGCGGCACTGCACAGTTCGATTTGAGCCTGGATATGGTCGAACGGGGAGAAGAACTGATTGGCTCGTTTGAGTACAA
Organism: Trichocoleus sp. DQ-U1; assembly: GCF_039961925.1. Taxonomy (NCBI): domain Bacteria; kingdom Bacillati; phylum Cyanobacteriota; class Cyanophyceae; order Leptolyngbyales; family Trichocoleusaceae; genus Trichocoleus; species Trichocoleus sp. DQ-U1. The sequence goes on from NZ_JAMPKB010000065.1 coordinate 6,750, forward strand.
TACCGATTTGTTCGACGCGACCACGATTACTCGCATGGTGGGGCATTTCCAAACCTTGCTGGAAGGCATTGTTGCTGATTGCGATCGCCCCCTATCACATTTGCCATTACTGACAGAAACCGAACAGCATCAGTTGCTAGTTGACTGGAATGACACCCAAGCGAATTACCCTCAAAATCACTGTATTCATCAGCTATTTGAAGCGCAGGTAGAGAAGACACCAGATGCTGTTGCTGTTGTATTTGAGAACCAACAACTAATTTATGCAGAACTCAATGCCAAGGCGAATCAACTAGCGCATCACTTGCAAAAACTAGGGGTAAAACCAGAAGTTTTAGTAGGCATCTGTGTAGAACGCTCTCTAGAGATGATTGTCGGAATTTTAGGCATTCTCAAAGCGGGTGGAGCTTATGTACCGCTAGACCCTGCCTATCCACCAGAGCGCTTGGCTTTCATGTTGTCAGATACCCAAGTGCCTGTGCTTTTGACTCAACATCTGCTGTTAAAGAGTCTGCCTCAACACAAAGCAAAAGTTGTGTGTCTCGATGCAGACTGGGAGGTAATTTCACAAAATAGTACCAAGAATCCACTTACCAAAGTGACTGCCGAGAACCTGGCATATATCATCTATACCTCCGGTTCTACTGGCAAAGCGAAAGGAGTGATGATTCAGCATAGCAGCCTGGTTAGTATCTATCTAGCTTGGGAAGAAACTTATCAACTTCGCGCTGCACAAAGTTGTCACCTTCAGATGGCGAATTTCTCCTTCGATGTATTTACAGGAGACTTCGTTCGCGCCTTATGTTCTGGTGGAAAGTTAGTTTTGTGTCCCCGTGAATTCCTACTAGAGCCGCCAAAGCTTTATGAGTTGATGCTCCAGGAAAAAATTAACTGTGCGGAATTTGTTCCGGCTGTTTTGAGGAGCTTAGTTCAATATGTAGAGGAGAACAACAAACGTCTCGATTTTATGCGGCTGCTAGTTTGTGGTTCTGATAGTTGGTATGTACGAGAGTATGAAATAATCCGCCAATTTTGTGGAAGTCAGACGCGACTGATTAACTCTTTTGGCTTGACAGAAGCCACGATTGATAGTTCTTATTTTGAAGGAACGTCTAATTTATCGAGTGAGCAGTTAGTACCGATTGGGCGTCCCTTTGCCAACACTCAGCTTTACATCTTAGACTCCCATTTACAGCCACTACCTGTCGGCGTTCCTGGCGAACTTTATGTTGGCGGTGCTGGCTTGGCGCGGGGTTATCTCAACCGTCCTGAGTTGACACAAGAGAAGTTTATTTTTAATCCTTTTAGAGTAAGAAACTCATCCCCTAGCCCCCTCTCCGCAAGCAGAGTGGGGGGAAAAGAAATTTGTAATGAGCCAGAGTCCCGTCTCTATAAAACTGGAGATTTAGCGCGGTTTCTACCTGATGGGAATATTGAGTTTATTGGCAGAATTGACTATCAAGTAAAAATTCGCGGCTACCGGATTGAGCTAGGAGAAATTGAGGGGGTGTTAAGTCAACATCCTGCGGTGCGTGAGGCTGTGGTTTTAGCTGGCGAGTATGAACCAGGAAACCAACGCTTGATTGCTTATATAGTGAGCAATATTAGTAATGTTGAATTAGGACAAACGCACGGCTGTGCGTCCCTACAAGATTCAGAATTAATTAAAGAATTGCGTAGTTTTTTGAAGGAAAAGCTACCGCATTATATGGTGCCATCGGCTTTTGTGGTGTTGGAGGCTTTACCGCTAACACCTAATGGTAAATTAGATAGGCGATCGCTTCCAGTTCCAGATCCCACTCGTTCCCAAACTGAAGCAGCTTATACCGCACCTCAAACCACAAGGGAAGAAGTTCTAGCGAGAGTTTGGTCGCAGGCTCTGGGAGTTGATAAAATTGGCATTCACGATAACTTCTTTGAGTTAGGTGGAGATTCTATCTTGAGTCTTCAGATAATCTCTAAAGCGCGTGATGCAGGACTTCAGCTAAGTCCAAAACAAATTTTTCAATATCAAACAATTGCAGAGTTAGCGGCGGTAGCGGGTACCACCCAGACCACAATTGAAGCTGAACAAGGTATTGTAACTGGAACGGTACTTTTAACACCCATTCAGCAATGGTTCTTTGAGCAAAATCTACTTGATGCTCACCATTGGAACCAGGCAGTTTTGCTAGAAAACCGGCGAAATTTGGATGTTACTTGGTTGAAAAAGTCAGTACAGGCATTACTGAGACATCACGATGCACTTCGATTGCGCTTTGTTAAGGATGCATCCGGTTGGCAACAGTTTCACGCTGATGTTGATGAAGTAATACCACTCATCAAACTTGATTTTTCTAACCTGTCAGCAACTCAGCAAAAACAAGCGATTGAAGATACGGCTAATGAACTTCAAGCTAGCTTAAATTTATCTGAAGGGTCGCTGATTCGAGTAGCTTTATTTGAGCTTGGCGACAATCAGCCGAACCGTTTACTAATTGTCATTCATCACTTAGCGGTTGATGGTGTTTCCTGGCGAGTTTTACTTGAAGATTTACAGACAAGTTACGAACAAATCAGTCAAGGCGAATTTATTCAACTTCCGCCTAAAACAACTTCGTTTAAACAGTGGTCTGAACAACTACGAGAATATGCAAATTCAGCCGCATTAAAGCAAGAACTAAATTATTGGCTAACAGAATTGCAAAAACCGATTTCTTGCTTACCCGTAGATGCTAACGGAATAGATGCTAACGGAATCAATACAATGGCTACGGCTCAAACTGTATCCGTTAGCTTGAGCCAAGAAGAAACTCAAGCTTTATTACAAGAAGTTCCCAAAGTTTATAACACCCAAATAAACGATGTGTTACTAACCGCTTTGGGACAAGCTTTTTCGCAATGGACAGGGATGGATTCGGTTCTCGTGGATCTGGAAGGACACGGACGAGAGACGTTCTCAGAATCAATCGATTTATCCCGCACTGTAGGCTGGTTTACTTCAGTCTTTCCTGTGCTGTTGAATGTAGGTAAAAATAGCAAACCCGGAGAAGCTTTAAAAGCAGTTAAAGAACAACTCCGCCGGATTCCCAATCGTGGCTTTGGGTATGGTGCATTGCGCTACCTCAGCAGTGAAGAAGTCGCCTTGGCACTAAAAGCATTGCCTCAAGCGGAGGTGACTTTCAACTATCTCGGTCAATTCGACCAAAATTTACCGCCATCCTCGCTATTTAAAATCGCCTCTGAATCTACTGGAAACCTTTACAGCCCACGGGGAAGCCGAGCCTATCTATTAGAAATTAATGGATTAGTTGCAGTCGGTCAACTGCGCCTGGAATGGAGTTTTAGCGAATCGGTACATCGCCGGGAAACGGTGCAGAGACTGGCTGACGGATATATAGAGGCGTTGCGATCGCTTATTGCTCACTGTCAATCTCCAGAAGCAGGCGGCTACACTCCCTCAGACTTTATCGCCGCTAAAGCTAGTACCAGCGACTTCGATAAGTTGCTCGCCCAAATTAGTCAATCTACCAAAGGCAGCCGCCATGAAAGTTGAAAATCTAGAAGACATTTACGAACTTTCACCGATGCAGCAGGGGTTGCTGTTTCATACGCTGTATGCCCCAAAATCGGCAATGTATTTCGAGCAGTATAGCTGGACGGTGCAAGGAGATTTTAATGCCTTGGCGTTTAAGCAAGCTTGGCAAAGCGTAATCGACAGACATCCGATTTTGCGGACTGCCTTCTTTTGGCAAGATTTGGAAAAGCCCTATCAAGTGGTGTACCGCCAAGCTGAACTAATTTGGCAGGAACAAGATTGGCGGCATTCGCAGGAGTTGCAAGCAGAACGGTTAGAAATGTTTTTGCAAGCAGATCGCGATCGCGATTTCGACCTTTCCCAAGCCCCCTTGATGCGTCTCGCCTTGATTCGGTTAGCAAATGATACCTATCAAGTGGTTTGGAGCCATCACCACATCCTTTTAGATGGTTGGTCGGGTCCCCTGGTCTTTCAGGAAGTTTACGCCTTTTATCAAGCCTTCTGCCAAGGTCAAGAATTACACCTGGAACGCCCCCGTCCGTTCCGGGAATACATTACCTGGCTACAGCAGCAAGATTTGTCGAAAGCGGAAGCGTTCTGGAGAAAGACACTGCAAGGCTTTACCGCACCGACTCCGCTAGGACTAGACCGGATGCACGATCGGGCGAGTCTAGAAAACAACGAGAACGAGCAGCAAATCAAGCTATCGCCGGCTGTCAGCGCTGCTCTGGAAGCCTTAGCTCGTCAGCATCGCTTAACGATTAACACGTTAGTGCAAGGAGCCTGGGCGATTCTGCTGAGTCGCTACAGTGGCGAACAGGATGTAATTTTTGGGGCGATTTCTTCTGGGCGTCCAACCGATTTAGTGGGGGTGGAATCGATTGTCGGGATGTTTGTCAACACCTTGCCGATGCGGGTAGATGTAAATCCCGAAGCCGAACTTTTGCCTTGGTTAAATCGTTTTCAAGCTCAACAAGCAGAAATGCGTCAGTACGAGTATAGCCCTCTCGTCAAAATTCAGGGATGGAGTGAAATTCCTGCCAACGTATCTTTCTTTGAGAGCATTGTCACCTTAGAAAACTATCCCGTTGAACCGGAACAATGGGAAGAAAATCAGAACCTAAAGATATACAATTTGCAGGTTTTTGAGAAGACAAACTATCCCCTAACGATCATGGCAGGAACGGGAACCCAGTTGTCGCTCAGAATTTTGTATGACGATCGCCGTTTTGATGTCGCCACAATTACCCGGATGCTGGGGCATTTCCAAACATTGCTGGAAAGCATTGCGGCTAATCCTAATCAGCGTCTGGCTGACTTGCCAATTTTGACCGCCGCAGAACGGTATCAGTTGTTGGTGGAGTTTAATCAAACTCAATATTATTCGACAGACCTAACCCCCCAACCCCCTTCCCTGCGAGGGAAGGGGGTGCATGACGCCCCTCTCCTTGCAGGAGAGGGGCAGGGGGAGAGGTTAACCCAAGAGTATTGCTACCCGACTAAATCCCAGATGGGGCAGTGCATTCATCAGTTATTTGAAAAACAAATAGAACAAACACCCGATGCGGTTGCGGTAATTTTTGATAACCAACAACTTACCTACACCGAACTCAACAATCGAGCGAATCAATTAGCGCATTACCTGCAAAAACTCGGCGTGAAACCAGAAGTTTTGGTTGGCGTCTGCATGGAACGCTCTTTGGAAATGGTGATTGGACTTTTGGGGATTCTCAAAGCAGGTGGTGCTTATGTACCGCTAGATCCCAAGTATCCCCAAGAACGCTTAGCGTTCATGTTAGAGGATACGCAAGCATCGGTATTGTTGACGCAACAGCAACTCATTGAGATTCTTCCAAAACATAATGCTAAGGTTGTCTGCCTGGATACCGATTCGCAACTGATTGCACAACAAAACTCGGAAAATCCGGTTCAAGAAACGATAACAGCAGATAACCTCGCCTACGTCATTTATACTTCTGGTTCTACTGGCAAACCGAAAGGCGTTGCGATCGCACATTACAACACTGTGGCGCTAATTGATTGGGCGAAAACAGTGTTTACACCAGCGGATATGGCAGGGGTTTTGGCTTCTACTTCTATCTGCTTCGACTTGTCAGTTTTTGAATTGTTTGTGCCCTTAAGCTGTGGTGGTACGGTCATTCTGGCTGAAAACGCCTTGTATTTGCCGACTTTACCAGTGGCGGATCGGGTGACGTTAATCAATACTGTGCCCAGTGCGATCGCGTCCTTACTCCGAGATAACGCTATCCCCGCAACAGTCCGCACCGTGAATCTTGCTGGCGAACCCCTGCCAAATAATCTGGTGCAGCAACTCTATCAGCTAAACCACATCCAGCAGGTATTTAATCTCTACGGGCCTTCGGAAGATACTACCTATTCAACATACGCCTTAATCGAACGCGGTAGCCAAGGCACTCCGCCTATTGGTCGCCCGATTGCCAATACACAAGTCTATGTATTGGATAACTCTCTACAACCTGTCCCCATCGGCGTTGCTGGCGAACTCTATCTTGGCGGTGCAGGACTGGCGCGAGGTTATCTCAATCGTCCAGAACTGACAGCCGAAAAGTTTATTGCCAACCCATTTAATCAAAACCTAACCCCCCTGCCCCCTTCCCTACGAAGGAAGGGGGAGTCTGACGCCCCTTCCCTCGTAAGCGAGGGGTTGGGGGAGAGGTTGCGCCTCTATAAAACAGGAGATTTAGTTCGTTATCTTCCTGACGGCAACCTAGAGTTTTTAGGTCGAATTGACCATCAAGTAAAAATTCGCGGCTTCCGCATCGAATTAGGGGAAATTGAGGCTGTATTGGCTAAACATCCAGCCATTGAGAAAACCGTTGTCTTAGCTCAAGAGGACGACCTGAATACTCAGCGTCTTGTTGCTTATTTGACAACAAAACAACTTCCTCAAGATTCAGATAAATTGCCAGAAACACAATGGCATTCTGAGCAGGTATCGGAATGGGAAACAGTCTTTGAAAAGACTTATCACCAAAATTCCAATATTCAGGAAGATACTTTGAATATTAGTGGTTGGAATAGTAGCTATACAGGCTTACCAATTCCAGCCGAAGAAATGCGGATGTGGGTTGACAGCACTGTTGAGCAAATTCTCGCCTTAAAACCCTCTCGCATTCTTGAAATTGGTTGTGGTTCTGGTCTACTTTTGTTCCCCATTGCGCCTCATTGTTCCCATTACTTGGGCACCGACTTCTCTCAATCTGCACTTGACTATATTCAGCAGCAATTAACAACGCAAAACCTGCCCCAAGTAACGCTAGATAGACGACTGGCAGATAACTTTGAGGGAATAGAAGCGGGTGCCTTCGACGTGGTGATTATTAACTCCGTGATTCAGTATTTCCCCAGCACTGACTATCTGTTGCGCGTCTTGGAAGGCGCTGTAAATGCTGTGAAACCAGGTGGTTCTATCTTCATTGGGGATGTGCGTAGTTTGCCGCTATTAGAAGCTTTCCATACTTCTGTACAACTGCATCAAGCTCCCTCTAACCTTTCTATAACTGAATTACGGCAGCGCATCCAAAAACGCTTACAACAAGAGCAGGAACTAATTATCGATCCGGAATTTTTCAGGGCACTGAAGCATGAATTTTCCAAAATTAGTCACGTCCAAATTCAACCCAAACCAGGTAAATACCAGAATGAATTGACCAAGTTTCGCTACGATGTGATTCTTCGAGTCGGTGCTGAAGTCGATTGTTTGCAAGATTTCCCTTGGCTAAATTGGCAGAAGCAAAATCCGACTCTTGGTATTCGTCAGTTACTGGAAGAAACCAACCCAGAGATTTTGGGAATCACGGGAATTCCTAATGCGCGTCTGCTATCTGAGATGAAAACTTTAGAATTGCTAGCTGAAAATGATGGAGGAGAAACTGTTGCCGATTTGCGAAAATCACTGCAAGAAAGCAATACAGAAGATGGGATTGAATCTGAAGAGATTCTAGCTCTAGGTCAAGACTTATCTTACTGCATTCAGCTTAATTATTCTGGCGATCATTACGATGCAGTATTTGTGCATAAAACCTTGGCATCTCCAGACAAATTACCAGCATTCTTGGAAACAAGTGGCAAACTAAAACCTTGGAGAAACTATGCGAATAATCCGCTGCAAGGAAAACTAACTCGTGAATTGGTTCCTCAATTGCGCGATTATCTACAGGAAAAGTTGCCGGAATATATGGTGCCTTCTAACTTTATCCTGCTGGATGAATTTCCCCTAAATCAGAATGGTAAAATCGATAGGCGATCGCTCATTACTCTTAGCCAAATTCGCCCAGATTTGGAAAAAACTTTTGTTGCGCCGCGTACACCCATTGAGCAAGCAGTTGCCAATATTTATGCCCAAATTCTAAATCTACAGCAGGTAGGTTCCTCTGATAACTTCTTTGAATTAGGCGGTCACTCGTTACTCGCCATGCAAGTAACTTCCCGGCTGCGGGAAACTTTCCAAGTCGAATTACCGCTACGGACTTTATTTGAATCACCAACTGTTGCAGAATTAGCTGAAGTAATTTCCTCAACTCAGCAAGCAAAACAAATAGATTCTAGTTCCATTCCGCGTGTTTCCCGCAATCAGCCACTACCACTATCTTTTGCTCAACAAAGACTGTGGTTTCTCGATAACCTAGAACCCGGTTCGCCTGACTATAATATTCCTGCACCAGTTCGCCTGGTAGGGCAATTGGACGTTGCAGCGCTAGAGCAAAGCTTTAACGAAATTGTGCGGCGACACGAAATATTTCGTACCCGTTTCGTGATGGAAGGGCAACCGATTCAAGAAATTGCTCCTACTCTGACAGTGACATTTCCTGTTATCGATGTTCAAGCGTTTCCAGAGGCGGAGCGAGAAGGAAAAATTCAACAACTAATTTCCCAAGAAGCATTAAAGCCCTTCGATTTAACTCAAGCACCGCTGTTTCGGATTCAACTGCTGCAACTCGGTGAGGAAGAACATATTTTAGTTTTAGTTCTGCACCATATCATCTTTGATTTGTGGTCAATTGGAGTGATGTTGCAAGAAGTGACTGAACTCTACAAAGCTTTTACGACTGGGGAAATTTCTTTGCTGCCTGAATTACCGATTCAATACGCCGATTTTGCGGTTTGGCAGCGGCAATATCTCCAAGGAGAGGTGCTGGAAAAACATTTAAGTTATTGGAAACAGCAATTAAGCGGTAATTTACCATTAGAATTACCGAGCGATCGCCCTAGATCCGCCGTTCAGTCAAATCGAGGTGCCATCCATAATTTTGCTTTCCCCAAAGATTTGAGCGATGCAATTCAAGCTTTTAATCGGCGGGAAGGAGCTACCTTATTTATGACGCTTTCGGCGGCGTTTAAAACCTTGCTCTATGCCTACACGGGACAGCAAGATATCCTCATCGGCTCCCCGATTGCCAATCGCGATCGCGTTGAACTAGAGCCACTAATTGGATTCTTTGTCAACACTTTAGTTCTTCGCACTGATTTATCTGGAAATCCCAGTTTTCGAGAATTATTAGCACGAGTGCGCGAAGTCACTTTAGGCGCTTATGCTCACCAAAATTTGCCCTTTGAGAAGCTAGTAGAAGCGCTACAACCCAATCGCAAACAAAGTGAATTTCCCTTATTTAAAGTCTGGTTTGCGCTGGAAAATGCCCCCATCCCAAATGTGAAACTGCCGAAATTAACGCTTAGTCCAGTTGACTTTTACAGCGGTATCGCGCGATACGACTTAAGGCTGGGGTTAACGGAGACAGCCGCAGGTTTAAGAGGCTCATTAGAGTACAAAACCGAGTTATTTGATGCCGCAAACATTGCTCGAATCGTCGGAAATTTAGAAGCTATTCTGCGACAAGCCGTGGCCCAACCAGACATTCGATTAGAACAACTTGCAAGTGCGATCGCGCAAGCTGAACAACAACAGCAAATCGCCCAAGAAAAAGAACTAGCACAGACAAGTCTGCAAAAGTTAAAGCGAGTCAAACGCAAGGCAATGCACGGATAGAAACGCGCGGAAATCAATTTCCGAGCTAATAGCAGAAGTCCATTAAAACGGACTAATACATTCAAGATTTAGTCGCTTTAAACCGACTTTGGCTATGAGCCAGGAATTTAAATTCCTGGCAGTACTACGGAAAAAGCACACTTTTGTAAGAAGTCTAATGAAACCCTCAGAATCGCCCAAACTCAGCCTTAAAAAAGTAGGAACTGCCCAAAGAAAATCAATTACTGTCTCTGAGGATGAATTGATTAAAGCAGCACCTCTACAATCTAACCAACCTTTACCGCTCGTTATCGAACCAATGGTAGACGGATTGGATTTAATTACTTGGGCGCAGAATAATCGTTCGTTCCTAGAAACTCAACTTCTCAAGTACAGGGGAATACTCTTCCGCAACTTCAAAATTAAGGGGATTGAAGTATTCGAGCAGTTCGTCAAAGCCACTTCTGATGGTAAACTTTTACCGTATCAAGATGGTTCGTCGCCGCGGACTCTGGTGAAGGACAATGTTTATACTTCCACCGACTATCCAGCCGACCAAACTATCTTTCTTCACAGCGAACTTTCCTACGCCAATACATGGCCTTTAAAAGTTTATTTCCACTGCGTAAAGCCTGCGGAACAAGGTGGAGAAACGCCAATAGCGGATATTCGGAAAGTCTGCGATCGCATTTCCCCTAAAATACGCGATCGCTTTCTCCAAACACAAGTGATGTACGTTCGCAACTTTGGCGCTGGACTCGGACTTCCCTGGCAAAAAGCGTTTCAAACTTCAGATAAAACCGTTGTCGAAGCATACTGTCATGAGAACGGTATTGAGATGGACTGGAAAGAAGGCGACAAGCTGAGAACTCGCCAAATTCGTCCGGCGGTAGTTAACCACCCGAAAACTGGTGAAACAGTTTGGTTTAATCATGCAGCTTTCTTTCACGTATCAACTCTAGAACCAAAAGTTCGTCAAGCATTGTTAGCGTTTTCGGAAATTGAGCTTCCCTACAACACTTATTACGGAGATGGTTCCCCCATTGAACCCGAAGTTTTAGAGGAAATTCGTTCTGCTTATCGCCAAGAAACTGTGATGTTTCCTTGGCAAACAGGAGATATTCTGATACTCGACAATATGTTAACGGCTCACGGAAGAACACCCTTCGTCGGTTCGCGCAAAGTTGTTGTAGGTATGGCTGAACCTTTTAGCAGAAAACATATTTAATCCAGAATAGATGAGTTTTAAAAATGGATAATAAAGTTCTAGAAATGCAAAATGAAATCATTCAAGGCTTTCACATATCTCCCCAACAAAAGCGCCTGTGGGGTTTGCAAAAACTTAATTCACTTCAAGCTTATCAAGCGAAGTACTATCTTTTACTTGAAGGCGTTCTTAATGTAGAGATGTTGGAATCATCCCTGCAACAAATTGTCACTCGACATGAAATCCTTCGCACCCATTTTCGCTGTCTACCGGGAATGACGATTCCCCTACAAGTTATTTCAGATAGCAACAGTATTAACTGGCAATCTATTGATTTGAGTTCTAGCAATATCCAAGAGCAAAAGAATCAACTGGAAGCGCTTTTTAACAAAATAAGTGATGAAGACTGCAATTTTGAGCGAGATTCGCTATTACACCTATCCTTAATTACTCTGTCAGAGCAGAAGCATATCTTGCTGATTAATTTACCGGCTCTTTGTGCCGATGCTGCAACTTTACAGCATTTAGCAAGAGAAATTAGTCGTACCTACGCTGCTTGCTGTCTCGGTACGGAACTCGACGATGAGATAATGCAGTATGCCGATATCTCCGAATGGCAGAATGAATTGCTAGAAGGAGAAGATACGGAAGCCGGACGAAACTATTGGCAAAAGCAAGATTTTTCTGCACTGTTAAATATCGCCCTTCCGCTGGAAAAATTAGTTTCAGAACCAGCAAATTTTCAACCGCAATTTATTACCCAGGCAATCAATCCCGATCGAGTAGCCAAAATAACCGCATTAGTGAGTAAGCATGGAACTTCTGTGTCGTCATTCCTGCTGACTTGCTGGACAATTTTGCTTTGGCGACTTACTCAACAGTCAGATTTGGTAATTGGGACAGCCTTCGATGGTCGAAAGTACGAGGAATTGGAATCAGCGCTGGGATTGTTTGCAAAATATTTACCGCTTCAGAGCAATTTAGAAGCAAAGCTTTCCTTTGGTGAGTTATTGCAAAAAGTTTATCAAGCGCAACAAGAAGTTTACCAATGGCAAGAATACTTTAGTTGGGATTTGAGCGCCCCGGCTGATTCATTCTTTTTTCCAGTTTGTTTTGAGTTTAATCAGTCACCTGATAAGTGCTCTGCTGCTGGCGTTACCTTTTCAATTGGACGGCAATATATCTGTATTGACCGCTTCAAAATAAAACTGGCTGGCGTTGAACGTGAGGACTCTTTGAGTATCGAGTTCCACTACGACGCAAACTTATTTGCTGAAACGGATATTCAGCGTTTAGCCGGACATTTTCTCACTTTGGTTGATAGTATCCTCGAAACTCCAGATGTTGCGATTAGCGAGTTGGAAATTCTCAGCAAGGTAGAACGCCAGCAACTTTTGATTGAGTTCAACAATACAAAGATTGATTTTCCTCAGCTTCAGGGAATACATCAACGATTTGAGCAACAAGTTGAAAAAACGCCGGAAGCGATCGCACTGGTTTACGAAGGCGAACAACTCACTTATCAGCAGTTAAATCAAAAAGCCAATCAACTCGCTCATTCCTTGCGAAAGCTGGGTGTTGCACCGGAAGTTTTAGTCGGTCTTTATCTAGAACGCTCCCTAGAGATGGTTGTGGGACTGTTGGGAGTGCTAAAGGCTGGAGGAGCTTATGTACCCCTAGACCTCACCTTGCCACCGGAGCGTCTAGCGTTCATCCTGCAAGATACGCAGGCAAAGGTGCTGTTAACGCAACAACAGTTAGTTGAAAACCTTCCTGACTCAACAGCTACCGTTTTCTGCTTAGATTCCGAGTCTGAAATGCAACAAGAGAGCGATCGCGCTAGCGCGCAGCCTTCGGATCGCAACTTAGAATCAGTTGCAACCGTAGAAAATCTTGCCTATATAATTTACACTTCTGGCTCTACCGGAACCCCCAAAGGCGTTGCGGTAGAACATCGACAAATTCTCAACTATCTCAATGGCATTTTGGAAAGATTGGATCTTCCCGATGGTGCCAGTTTTGCAATGGTTTCTACCTTTGCTGCCGACTTGGGAAATACAGTCTTATTCCCCTCTTTGTGTACGGGAGGATGTCTGCATATCATCTCCCAAGATCGCGCTGCGGATGCTGAAGCGCTCTCGCAATATTTTCAACAGCATCCAATTGATTGCCTCAAGATAGTTCCTTCTCATTTATCGGCTTTACTGGCATCCTCTCAACCAGAATTTGTTTTGCCTCGCCAGCGATTAATTTTGGGTGGAGAAGCATCTAATTGGGGTTTGATTGAGAAAGTCCAGAACTTAGCTCCCTCATGTCGCATTCTCAATCACTACGGGCCAACAGAAACAACGGTCGGCGTACTTACCTATCAGGTGGAGAGTGGGAACGTAGCTAATGTTTCAAAGACAGTTCCACTCGGTCGTCCTTTAGCAAATACCCAAATTTATATCCTAGATAATCATCTCCAGCCTGTGCTTATTGGTGTATCTGGCGAGATTTACATTGGTGGAGAGAGTTTAGCGCGAGGTTATTTAAACCAGCCGGAACTAACCGCCAAAAGATTCATTTCAGACCCATTTTTAAAGAATTCAGGAGTCATATCAAGTCCCCTTCATGAACCAGCATTTCCTCTGAACCCCACCTCGCCACAGCCTACGGCTCCGGCTCCCCTCCCCGCCTGCGGGGAGGGGTTGGGGGTGGGGTGCTTTCCTGATGCGGTAAACGGATTTGATATCAAAAGTCAGGAGTCAGAAGAAAACTCAAAACTCAAAACTCAAAACTCAAAACTTTATAAAACTGGAGACTTGGCTCGCTATTTACCGGATGGAAACATTGAGTTTCTGGGACGAATTGACCATCAAGTAAAAATCCGGGGCTTCCGCATCGAATTGGGAGAAATTGAGGCGGTGCTAAGGCAGCATCCCGCCGTAGAACAGGCTGTGGTTGTAGTTCGCGAGGATTTGCCTGGGGACAAGCGTTTAGTTGCTTATTCGGTTTTGAGTCAGCAGCAGGGGAGTAGAGAAGAAGCCAGTCAATCAAATCTAATGGGTGACTTACGTTCTTTTGTAAAAGCGAAGTTGCCGGAATACATGATGCCTTCAGCTTTTGTGATTTTAAAGACTCTGCCTTTAACTGCTAATGGGAAAGTGGAGCGGAAAAAACTGCCAGTACCTGAGCAAATTCGACCAGAGTTAGCAGGAACGTTTGTTGCTCCCCGCACCAATGTGGAGGAGATATTAGCTGGAATTTGGGCTGAAGCCATCGGGATTGAACAAGTGGGCATTTATGACAACTTTTTCGAGCTAGGAGGACATTCGCTGCTAGCAACTCAGGTGATTTCCCGATTGCGTGACGCCTTTAATGTGGAGTTGCCTTTACGGCAGTTTTTCGACTTTCCTACTGTTGCGGATTTAGCAGTCGCGATCGCGCAAAAACTCGCTGAACAAACCGATGAGGAAATGATGGCTCAAATGTTAGCCGAGTTAGAGGAAATATCGGAGGAAGAAGTTCGAGAAGTTTTGGCTAAGGAAGGAGTAGGCAAATGAGTAATTTAAGCGAAGCGAAGCGCGACGACTTCGTCGTTCGCATCGCCGGACTTTCCCCAGAAAAACGCGAGTTGCTGCTTAAACGGCTGAATCAGAAAAAAGAGCCGATAGCACCAACCCAAATCCCCCAACAAAACCGGGAATCTAACTCGTTTCCCTTGTCATTTGCCCAACAGCGGTTGTGGTTTTTTGACCAATTAGAGCCAGGAAATACCAGCTATAACATCCCTGCGGCTGTGCGGGTTAAGGGAACGTTGGATGCGATCGCTCTCGAACAAAGTCTCAACGCAATTATTGAGCGTCACGAAGTCTTGCGAACTGCCTTCACAACAGTAAATGGGCAACCCGTTCAAGTCATTACCTCAGATTTGAAATTAACGCTTCCACTCATCGATTTGCGGGAACTTCCCAACACCGAACGAGAGCAAGCAGTACGGCAATTCGCCACCGCAGAAGCGCAAAAACCCTTTGACCTCACACAGGCACCTTTGCTGCGAGTTAGGTTGCTGCATCTGAGCGAATTTGAGTATGTGGTGTTATTCACGATGCACCACGTTGTTTCAGATGGGTGGTCAATGGGGATATTTATTCAAGAGTTAGCCACTTTTTATAAAGCTTTCTCTAGTAGCAATTCCTCACCAATTCCTGAATTAAATATCCAATATGCAGACTTTGCAGTTTGGCAGCGACAGTGGCTACAAGGAGAAGTTTTAGAGTCTCAAATTGCTTATTGGAAAAAGCAATTAGGAGGAAGTCTTCCTGTACTAGACTTACCGACAGACCGACCGCGACCTGCGGTGCAAACCTTCCAAGGTGCAGAGGAAAAATTTGTCTTGTCCCAGGCGCTAATTGAGGCACTTACTAAAGTAGGTCAGCAGCAAGGAGCGACTTTATTCATTGTTTTGCTGGCGGCGTTCAAAACATTGCTTTATCGCTACACCGGACAGGAGAATATTTTAGTTGGTTCGCCAATTGCGAACCGCAACCGCGCCGAACTGGAAGGAATGATTGGCTTTTTTGCGAATACTTTAGTTCTGCGTACCGACTTATCGAATAATCCTACTTTTAAGGAGTTGTTAGGACAGGTGCGCGAGGTGGCGCTGGGAGCATACAGCCACCAGGATTTGCCCTTCGAGAAGCTGGTAGAAGTGTTGCAGCCAGATCGGGATTTGAGCCGTAACCCGCTGTTTCAAGTGTTATTTGCTCTCCGTAACGTGCCGACACAAACTTTAGAATTGCCGGGAGTTACGCTCAGTCTTGAAGAGATGGAGAGCCAAACGGCAAGATTCGATTTGGTACTCAACCTATCCCAGGAATCAGAAGGTCTTACAGGAGTATTTGAGTACAACAAAGACTTGTTTGATGCTAGCACCGTACAGCGGATGGCAGGACATTTCCAGACGTTGTTAGAAAGTATTGTTTTCAATAGCGATCGCTCTATCTCAACTTTGCCATTTTTGACGCAACCCGAACGGCATCAGTTGTTAGTGGAGTGGAACAATACCCACACGAACGACTCGCCGGATCGGTGTCTGCACCAGTTGTTTGAAGAACAAGCGGAACGAACACCAGATGCTGTTGCAGTTGTTTTTGAAAACCAACAACTCACCTACGCCGAACTCAATGCCAAGGCAAATCAACTAGCGCATCATCTACAAAAACTCGGCGTGAAGCCAGAAGTTTTAGTAGGGATTTGTGTAGAACGTTCCCTAGAAATGGTCGTGGGATTGCTGGGCATTCTCAAATCAGGTGGAGCCTACCTACCCCTAGATCCAGCCTATCCCCCAGAGCGTCTTGCTTTCATGTTAGAGGATGCTCAAGTTTCGGTGTTATTAACCCAAAAGCGGCTGTTAAATACCCTACTTTCGCATAATGCCGAGGTTGTATGCTTAGACGATTGGGCAAGCATACAAATCGGCAGTCCAAATTCAGTTCAAAATCCCTCCAGCTTAGCTTACGTTATCTACACTTCTGGCTCAACCGGACGACCCAAAGGCGTACAAATTTCTCACGCCTGTGTAGTCAACTTTCTAATTTCTATGCGCCAGGAATTAGGAATAAGTCAGCAAGATATTTTCCTAGCTGTCACCTCCTTATCTTTTGATATTGCGGCGCTGGAAATATTCCTCCCAATAACTGTAGGATCGCGTGTTGTCGTAGTACCCCATGAAATTGCTTCTGACGGCGCACAGTTGTTAGCAACATTAACTAATTCTGGGGCGACCATCATGCAAGCAACGCCTGCTACTTGGCGACTGCTTTTGGCAGCGGGATGGCAGGGTAGTAAGGGCTTGAAAATCCTCTGTGGTGGCGAAGCCTTACCTCGACAACTCGCCGCTCAATTGCTCGTACGAGGCGATCGCTTGTGGAATTTGTATGGCCCAACGGAAACTACTATTTGGTCTACTATCCATCTGGTGGAAAGTAGCGATGCGATTTCCATCGGTCATCCGATTGCTAACACGCAAGTTTACATCTTAGACCGCTCTCTACAGCCCGTCCCAGTGGGCGTTACAGGCGAACTGTATATCGGCGGGAAAGGGTTATCCAGAGGCTACTTAAATCGACCTGAACTAACAGCCGAAAAGTTCATTCCCAATCCGTTTTTAGACCAATCCGAAAAGTCGGAATTCCTGTATAAAACTGGAGATTTAGCGCGATATCTCCCGAATGGTGAATTGGAATATCTGGGACGCATCGATCACCAAGTTAAAGTGCGGGGCTTCCGGATTGAACTGGGGGAAATTGAAGCAGTACTCGGTCAACATCCAGGTGTGCAGCAAGCGGTAGTGATTGCGAGAGAGGACAATTCTATCGACAAGAATTTGCTTGCTTATGTCGTACCGAAGCCAGCGGAAACTGCAACGACACCCGCACAACTGCGCTCATTTCTCAAGGAGAAGCTACCTAATTACATGGTGCCTTCTGGCTTTGTACTGCTAGAGGCAATTCCTCTAACACCCAACGGAAAAATTGACCGTCGCGCATTGCCAGAACCCGACACCGCTAGACCAGAGTTAGAAAGCGCCTATATTGCTCCCCGCACCGCCATTGAGGAAGTTGTCGCAGGGATTTGGACTCAAGTTCTCGGTTTAGAGCAAGTCGGTATGCGCGATCGCTTCTTTGACTTAGGCGGACACTCGCTGCTGGCAACTCAGGTAATGTCTCGCCTCCGCGAAGCGTTTCAAGTTGAACTCCCCCTGCGCTATCTGTTCGAGTCGCCGACAGTAGCGGGTTTGGCAGAACGTATCGAAACAGCTTGTCGCGCCCAACAAGGTCTTCAAATTCCGCCTCTGGTGCCAGTTGCGCGGGATGGAGAATTCCCCCTCTCCTTTGCTCAACAGCGATTGTGGTTTCTCGACCAATTAAATCCGGGCGATGCCTATAACATTCCCGCCGCAGTGCGTCTGGTCGGTGCGCTGAATATCGTAGCCCTAGAGCAAAGCTTTCAGGCGATTATCCAGCGTCACGAAGCTTTGCGGACAACGTTTGCGACGGTGGAAGGGCAACCCGTGCAGGTAATTATCCCCTCTGCTAGTTTCACGCTGCCAGTAATAGACTTGCGAAAGTTGCCGCCGACTGAAAGAGAAGCCTCTGTGCTGCGACTTGCCACAGAGGAAGCGCAACGACCTTTCGACCTCACTCAATTGCCGTTGCTGCGCGTCACTTTATTACAACTGGATGAGGCAGAAAATGCGGTACTGCTGACCCTGCACCACATCATCGCTGATGGCTGGTCGATGGGGGTACTGATCCGGGAAGTGGCGGCACTCTACGAAGCTTTTTGCGCCGGGAAACCCTCACCACTGCCTGAATTGCCCATACAGTACGCAGACTATGCAGTTTGGCAACGACAATGGCTGCAAGGGGAAGTTTTGGAAGCCAAACTTGATTACTGGAAGCAGCAGTTAGGTCACAATCCGTCCCAGATGAAACTACCGACCAAACAACCTGCGGCTTCTACTTTTCAAGCTGCCATTCAATCCTTTGAGCTATCTCCAACCCTATCTGAGGCACTGAATACACTCAGTCGCCAAGAGAGTGTAACTCTCTTCATGACACTGCTGGCAGCCTTTCAGACGCTGCTGCACCGCTACACCAGTCAGGATGACTTCATTGTTGGCACCGATGTCGCCAATCGCACTCAAGTTGAAACTGAATCGTTGATTGGGTTCTTTGTCAACATTTTGGTCTTACGCACCGATATGCGTGGCAATCCCAGTTTCCGCGAATTGCTCAAGCGAGTGCGCGACATCACTTTAAAAGCTTATGTCCATCAAGACTTGCCTTTTGAGAAGTTGGTCGAGGAACTGCGTCCTGAAAGGAATTTGAGCCGCACTCCGCTGTTTCAAGTTTTGTTCGTGATGCAGAATACGCCCGTACCCACTTTAGAACTTTCGGGTTTAACTTTAAGCCCAATCGAGGTAGAGGGCGGGACAGCGAAATTTGATTTAGTGCTGTTCGTGTCAGAAACAGAGGATGGCATTGTTGGCAGTTGGAAGTACAACGCCGATTTATTTGATGCGGATGCGATCGCTCGCCTATCAGCTCATTTTGAGACCCTCCTCAACAGCATCGTCACCCAGCCGGATACGCGCCTCAATCGTTTAGAAATACTCACCGAAGCTGAAAAGAAACAACAAGCCATGCAAGAAGTCAAACGCGAAAAGACTAACTTCAGCAAGTTCAAAAACATTAAGCCCAAAGCAGTTACTCTGCCCAAAGGCGAATTAGTCAAAACCGAATATTTACAAGCAGGGGAAACATTCCCCTTAGTTCTCAAACCTGCTGTAAACGAGGTTGATATCGTTGACTGGGCAAAAAACAGCCAAGAATTCATCCAAACCAAGCTATTACAACATGGAGGAATTCTGTTTCGAGGCTTTAATGAACCTTTAGTTTCCGTTTTTGAGCAATTTGCCCAAGCAATTTGTCCTCAGTTATTCGGAGAATATGGAGACTTACCCCGCGAAGGAGTGAGCGGTCAAGTTTACGGTTCGACTCCTTATCCGGCGGATAAAGCCATCTTGTTTCATAACGAGAGTTCGCATTTACACCGTTGGCCTTTGAAAATTTGGTTTTTCTGCGTCAAAGCTGCACAGCAAGGCGGAGAAACTCCCATTATCGACTGTCGCAAAGTGTACCAGCTACTCGATTCCCAACTTAAAGAAAGATTTGCCGAAAAGCAAATTATGTACGTCCGAAACTATACAAACGGATTAGATGTTAGCTGGCAAGAGTTTTTTAGAACCACCGATAAAAATGTCGTGGAAGATTATTGCCGGAAAGCGG
Organism: Trichocoleus sp. DQ-U1; assembly: GCF_039961925.1. Classification (NCBI taxonomy): domain Bacteria; kingdom Bacillati; phylum Cyanobacteriota; class Cyanophyceae; order Leptolyngbyales; family Trichocoleusaceae; genus Trichocoleus; species Trichocoleus sp. DQ-U1. The sequence goes on from NZ_JAMPKB010000065.1 coordinate 26,318, forward strand.
CAATCGAATTTGAGTGGAGAGAAGACAATGGGTTGAGAAATCGCCAAATTCGTCCGGCGATATCCAAGCATCCAAAAACAGGAGAAACGGTATTTTTTAATCAACTTTTCTTGCACCATGTCTCCTGCTTAGATACAGCAGTCCGCGCCTCTTTATTATCTGTATTTGGAGAAGAAAACCTGCCCCGGAATGTCTATTACGGAGATGGCACTACTATTGAAGATTCTGTAATAGCCGAACTTCAAGAAATTTATCGACAGGCATCTGTTAGTTTCCCTTGGCAGGAAGGAGACATATTAATGCTAGACAATATGTTAGCTGCACACAGCCGGAACCCATTTATAGGTTCGCGGAAGATTGTGGTAGCAATGGGAGAAATGATGACTGATAAAGGCATTTAAATAAAGGTTTTTTAACGCAAAGGAGTGCAAAGGAACCGCAAAAAGGAGTTAGCAACATTTGCGTTTTGCCTTAACGTCTAAATAGAATTTTGGCAAGAATTTCAAAGTTTTTTTGCGGTTTCATAACCAAATTTTATTTGGTAACGAGTCTAACTTCTTTTGCAAATTAAGCAGCGCGCGTAGTGAGAACATTAAAAATGCACCATATAAATGGATTTCGGATTTCTCCTCCACAAAAGCATCTTTGGATATTGCAACAAGATAGCGGCACTTATTGCGCCCAATGTGCAATTTTGATAGAAGGCAATCTCAAGACAACAGCTTTAAAAGAAGCTGTTCAAGAAATTATCAATCGGCACGAAATTCTCCGGACAAGTTTCCATCGAGAACCAGGGATAAAAATACCGATACAAGTCATCAGCGATCGCATCAATATCACCTCTTGGCATTCCAGCAATTTAACTAATTGCAATCCCCAGGAACAAGAAGCAAAAATCGAGGCAATTCTTCAAGAAGAAAGACGCTCAATTTCTACTTCCGAACCTACTGGTTCGCTACTGCGTGCATCTTTAATTACTCTGTCGGATGACAAACATATTTTAATTGTCACTTTGCCTTCTCTTTGCGCCGACAGTTGGACATTGAAGAATCTGGTACAAGAAATTAGCAAAGGATACACCGCCAGTCTTCGAGGTGAGGAAATAGCCGAGGAAGAAGTTGTGCAGTACGTGCAATTTTCCGAGTGGCAGAATCAATTGCTTGAGGATGAGGAGGATTTAGCTGGCAAAGAATACTGGAACCAGCAAGATTTCTCTAAGTTTGCTAATTTGAAGCTGCCTTTAGAGAATAAATTGCTTGCCTTACCAACTAACTTTGAACTCAACTCTATTGAGTGCCAGATTGAGCCAGATTTGGTTGCCAAAATTACAGCGATCGCGCAAAAATACAATACTTCTATTTCAGCCGTTTTACTCGCTTGCTGGAAAACTCTACTTTGGCGACTAACTAGACAACCAGATATTATCGTTAGCACTGCTTTTAATGGTCGAAAATATGAAGAATTGGAGCCAGCACTAGGACTGTTTGCCAAATTCTTACCGCTTTGCACTCATCTAGAAGACAGCTTGAGATTTAGTGAAATCGTACAGCAAGTTCAGCAGTCTGTAAACGATGCCAATAACTGGCAAGAGTATTTCTGCCAGGAAAATATTAGCACTGCAACCTTATCCGGCTTTCCCTTCGGTTTCGAGTTTGAAGAACAGCTAAACACGTATTCTACTGGCGATTTATCATTTTCGATTTACCAGCAGTACGTCTGCTGCGATCGCTTCAAAGTCAAACTCTCTTGCGTGCGTCGGGATGAGTCGCTGAGTGCCAAGTTTGACTATGATGCTGGCATCATCGGTATAGAGGCGATTCAAGCCTTGGCAGAACAATTTCATAGCTTAGTGGAAAGTGCTGCTAACAGCCCAGAAACCGCAATTGGTCAGTTAAATATACTGAGCGATCGCTCTCGACACGAATTATTAGTTGAATTCAACAACACTCAAACTGATTACCACCAATCCAAGTGCATCCACCAACTGTTTGAAGAACAAGTAGAACGCACGCCAGACAACATTGCCGTTGTATTTGAAAATCAACAATTAACCTACCGCGAACTCAACGATCGTGCTAACAAAATAGCGCATCACCTGCAAAACTTGGGAGTTAAACCAGAGGTCGTCGTTGGTATTTGCGTTGAACGTTCTCTAGAAATGGTGATGGGAATGCTAGGCATTTTCAAGGCAGGCGGTGCATATCTACCGCTAGATCCGGCAATGCCAAAAGAACGCCTCGCCTTGATGTTGCAAGATGCTCAAGTGCCAGTGTTGTTAACTCAAAAACAGTTTTTAGAAATTCCCCAACACAGCGCCAAGGTCGTATGTCTGGATACAGATTGGGAAACCATAGAAGTTGAAAGTCAAAATTCCATCCAAAAGCCCTCAAACCTCGCTTATGTAATTTACACCTCCGGTTCTACTGGCACACCCAAAGGAGTTGCGATTGAGCATCAACAACTGCTGAATTATCTCAACGGGATTATTAACAGACTAGATTTGCCAGCAGGTGCCAGTTATGCCATTATTTCCACCTTCGCTGCCGATTTAGGTCATACCGTTGTTTTCCCAGCGTTGTGTACGGGTGGGTGTCTCCATATAATCTCCCAAGAACGCGCAACTGACCCAGAAGCACTGGCAAATTACTTTCAACAACATCCAGTTGATTGTCTCAAAATTGTCCCTTCCCACCTATCGGCTTTACTGACTTCTAATTCCGCGCATATCTTGCCTAGAAAGCGATTAATTTTAGGTGGTGAAGGTTTAACTTGGAATTTGATTGAGACAATTCAAAAACTAGCTTCCAACTGCCAAATCTTCAATCATTACGGACCAACAGAAGCAACGGTAGGCGTATTAACTTATCAGTTAGAGGGTCAGAAAGCGGAGCAGAATTCTGAAACAGTTCCTCTAGGTCGTCCAATCCCGAACACGCAGATTTATATCTTGGATGCTCATCTTCAGCCAGTTCCCATTGGCGTACCGGGTGAGTTGTATATCGGCGGTGCTGGTTTGGCGCGTGGTTATCTGAATCGACCGGAACTCACAGCACAAAAGTTTATTGCCAACCCGTTTAATCAAAACCTAACCCCCCAACAGACTTCCCTGCAAGAGAAGGGGGAGAATTGCTCCCCTCCCCTACTAGGGAAGGGGTTGGGGGAGAGGTCTGAATCCCGCCTTTACAAAACCGGAGACTTGGCTCGTTATTTACCCGACGGAAACATCGAGTTTCTGGGACGAATTGACGAGCAGGTGAAGCTTCGGGGTTTCCGCATAGAGTTAGGGGAAATTGAAGCGGTACTGTCGCAACATCCTGGGGTACGCCAGAGTATTGTTTTGCTGCGAGAGGATGTGGGACAACGTTTAGTGGCTTATATCGTTTCAAATTCAGCACTCATTAACGATCTGCGTTCCTTCCTCAAAGAGAAGCTACCGGAATACATGGTACCTTCTGCTTTCGTCGTTTTGAAAGCTTTACCGCTTACCCCAAATGGCAAAATAGACCGTTCGGCACTGCCAGCACCGGAGACAATAAAACCCGAAACAGATACATTTGTAGCTCCTCGCAACAGCGTTGAGGAGCTACTGGCTGGAATTTGGTTTCCACTTCTCAAACTGGAAAAGGTAGGAATTTATGACAATTTCTTCGACCTAGGGGGACACTCTTTACTCATCCCTCAGTTACTTTCCAAGGTGCGAGAAACTTTCCAGATAGAACTGACCTTGCGCGATTTTTTTGATGCTCCTACCATCGCCGATTTAGGGAAAAACATCGAAATGAAACAGGGAGTCATTCCTTTTGTTTCTCCCGCCTCGAATTTAAATCTAGACGCTGAAGCTGTCCTAGATCCGACAATTCGCCCTGACTCTATACCTGTTGAGTTAGTCACTGAACCAAGTTGCATCTTTTTAACTGGAGCAACTGGGTTTTTAGGAGCTTTTTTACTCTCCGAACTTTTGCAACAAACACAAGCAGATATCTATTGTCTGGTACGTGCTACTAATGCAGAGTCTGGTAAAGAACGGCTACAAAATAGCCTGGAATCTTACTCACTTTGGGATGAAAATTTCAGCTCCAGAATTATCCCGGTTATGGGAGAGCTGTCTAAACCGCTTTTAGGGCTTTCGGATGAACAATTTCGAGAAATGGCTAGCCAAATCGATGTCATCTATCACAATGGTGCATTGGTTAATTTTACCTACCCATACTCTGCTCTTAAAGCCGCCAATGTACTGGGAACTCAGGAAGTTTTGAGATTGGCAAGTTTAATTAAACTTAAGCCAGTGCATTTTATTTCCAGCACTAATGCTGTCTCTCCGGCGGGCGGTTCTGGAGTCAGGGTCATTCGAGAACAGGAATCTATCAATTCTGAGGAAGTGATAGATACTGGTTACGCTCAGAGTAAATGGGTTGCCGAAAAGTTAGCAACGATTGCACGCGATCGCGGAATTCCGGTCTGTATTTACAGACCCGGACGGATATCCTGGCATAGCCAAACTGGGCTTTGCAACAAAAGCGATAATACCTTCAGATGGGTAAAAGGTTGCATCCAACTCGGTAGCGTTCCCAAGCGTGATGCAATGGTGAATTTAGTTCCGATAGATTATGCGAGTAGAGCGATCGCTTATCTATCCAAGCAGCAAGAATCCTTAAACAAGGATTTTCACATCGTCAACCCCTATCCCGCCCATTGGAGCAAAGTTATCCATTGGGTTCGCTCGTTTGGCTATCCCCTTCGGGAAGTTTCATACGATCAATGGCACAGCGAACTATTCGAGGCGGCTAAAACATCTTCAGGAAATGCCTTGTCTCCCCTAGTGGATTTTATGAATCAACCAACATCACAACAACCAGCCTCCACTACAGCAATTTTACAGTTTGACTGTCAGAATACCCTAGACGGGCTTGCCGGTTCTTCTATTGTTTGTCCGCCCTTAGAGGCTGAGTTGTTTGCGCCCTACTTTTCCTACCTAATTGATAACGGTTTGCTGGATGCTCCCCCAGTGGGTGAATTCGCTGCAACAACCCTTAACAATCATGTATTGTCCTAAGTCAAATCCTCTCTCCAGCCTGCGCCTGTTCTGCTTTCCCTATGCTGGTGGTGGGGCGCTCAATTTTCGCACCTGGTCTCAGGGTCTACCTGTGGGTGTCGAAGTTTGTGCTGTCGAACTTCCCGGACGAGGAAAGCGGATTTTGGAAGCGCCATTTACTCAGGCTTTACCTCTGGTGCAGGCGATCGCTCGCGCCCTTTTGCCATACTTAGACGAGCCATTTGCCTTCTTCGGTCACAGCATGGGCGCACTCGTCAGCTTCGAGGTGGCTCGTCTACTCCGCAGAGAGTACGGGATGAGTCCAGTCCATCTGTTTGTATCCGGTCGCAGCGCCCCTCAACTCCCGGCAAAAGAGCCGCCCATCCACGCCCTGCCAGAACCCGCTTTTATCGAGGAACTGCACCGTCTTAACGGGACTCCCGAAGCAGTACTAGAGAATGTGGAACTGATGGAACTGCTTCTCCCCATCCTCCGGGCAGATTTTACCGTTCTCGAAACTTATGTTTATACTACCGAACCGCCACTTCAGTGTCCTATCACTGCTTTTGGTGGTTTGCAGGATGTCAAAGTCAGCGTTGAGCGTCTTGAGGCTTGGCAACAGCAGACAAGCGCTAAATTCTCGCTACAAATGCTTCCCGGCGACCATTTCTTTGTGCAATCAGCTCAACCCCTGCTGCTTCAATCCCTTTCTAGAGAACTGAACTCAATCAGCATGGTTGGAAAGTAACACTCACGACTTCGCTTTTGATGAGGAGCGATCGCTTCTGGAAGGACAAAGCCCCTAGCGGGACTTAAACAGATTTCAAGCCCAAATAAAACCCAAAGCAGCTTTATAGGCTGAGAATACATCTCGATTAGCGTTCACCCACTCCATAAAACGGAAAGACATCGCTGTCCG
>NZ_JAMPKB010000066.1:0-32131 GCF_039961925.1 Trichocoleus sp. DQ-U1
AAAATGGTTGATACTTTGCTTGCTACTGCACTTGATTTAGTCAATCCAAAACACCTACGCAACTGGTTCACAAACTGCTGCTACTGTACTTCATGAACTTGCAATCTGCTGTATTAAGTAGTTGTGCGTCTACAGATACGTTGCGAAAAAGCGTACCTTAATAATTGACTTATCTGGTATTGGGGTAACTTCTCACCATGAAATACGGGCGTGAAACGCTGGCAGTTTGCCAGCGAATTTTGATTGAATTATTACGACGGCGACGCAGCCTGATTTTTTGGTGTATTTTTCCAGTCTCTGTTTTGCTGATTAATGGGGTTATTCTGGCAGAAAATGCCAAGTTGTCTATGGCTGAGGCTTTTGAAAAGGCTGCTCCCTCAACACTGGTGGGTGCCGCACTATTTTTTAGTTGCTTGGGTGGTAGTGTAGCAACTGTGGTTGCAGAGCGAGAACAGCAAACCCTCAAACGTCTTTTTATCTCACCGCTCAGCGGAACGTCTTATTTCTTAGGAATTTTCCTAGCTCATAGCTGCATTGGTGTCGGTCAAGCCATTTTAGTCTACACGATTGCTGCTTTTTGGAATGCTCAGTTTCAGGGTTCTATTCTGTTAGGAATCCTGATTATTTTTTTGAGTATTATTTCCTATGTTGGTGTTGGGTTTATTCTCGGTACGCAGTTTGCTCGTCGCACAGAGGATGTCAATGCTTTGGTGGCAGCATTTGGGGTGCCTTTATTAATTTTAGGAGGTGCCTTTTTACCGACCTCGCTGTTTTCAAAGACACTGTTAAAAATTGCTAAATTTAATCCAATTTATCACATGAATGAAGCCCTGATCGGCGTATCTGCTGATGGCAGTGGACTGGGAGAAATTGCATCTCACTTTTGGTTTTTATGCGTGTTTGCAATTTTAATGGTTGTAGGAGGATGGCTGTCCTACCAGCGGATGTTGAGTCTTGAAAGGAGACTGTAATTTTTTAAAATAGGGATGTATATATACTTTTTAATGTGGGGTTACGCTAAGCTTTACGCAAAAGCCAGCAAAATTTAATTTTATTCTCAGCGTAGTTGGCGATTTTTTGCCATACTTCTGTGTTTAAAGAATATCGTTCAGCTTGTAATCAATTAGGGAATATTGTGCTACGAATTGAGAAGCTAAATAAATCTTACGGAACGCGAGCTGTTTTACAGGAATTAACGCTGCATATTCCCCCCGGAGAAATTTACGGTTTACTGGGACCCAATGGAGCGGGAAAAACCACAACGATTAATATAATTTGTAATTTACTGAAAGCGGATAGTGGAGAAATTAAGATTAATAACCAACCTGTCTCAAACGCAACAAAAAATCTGATAGGGGTTGCGCCGCAAGAAAATTTACTTTATAAAACTCTAAGTTGTGAGGAAAATCTCCATTTCTTTGCTCGGATTTATGGCTTAACAAATCAGCAGCGGCGTCAACAGGTAGAAGCAAGTTTAGTGGCTGTTAATTTATTAGATAGAGCAAAAAGTCCGGTGGAAACGTTGAGTGGTGGAATGCAGCGGCGGTTAAACATTGCGGTTGCTTTGGTACATCAGCCTAAGCTGATCGTTCTGGATGAACCTACGACTGGGTTGGATATTGAAGCGCGTTACGAAATTTGGGAGTTAATTCGGAATCTGAAAAATCAGGGGATTACAATTCTGCTCACAACTCATTTGTTAGATGAAGCCGAACGCCTTTGTCAAAAAATCGGGATTCTCAAAGGGGGTAGTATTTTGGCGGAGGGAAGTTTAACAGAGCTGCGGAAATTAGTGCCAGCAGTGGAAGTTGTGGTGGTGGAGACGCCGGAGGAGGAGCAAGCGATCGCTCGCGCTAAAAAATATAATTTCACTCCTCGACGTTATGGGAATGACTTAGCTTTTTGGCTACCAGAACATCTAGAACTGAAGGAAATTATCTCCTGTTTTGATGGGATTCCTCTCGATTCGATTGCGCGACAACCTGTACGGTTAGAGCATATTTATGTTGAGGTGACGCAGGGTTAAGAATTGCGCGATCGCAATATCTCTCCGTAACAGACAGACCAAAAATAAAGTGCAATATTAATTTCGCTGAACAACTTTGGGACACCCTCTAGCAAGACGGGAACTACATCGCCGCTTAACTTTAGCGAATCTACAGCGATCGCGCTGAACAGTAAACCGATACCACTGAGTAGCAGAATGTAGGGCGTTGATTGTATTTTCCGCCTGAAGGCTAATCCGTATCCCAAGGTCGCTATCGCATATACGACGATGGTTATTAACTTGGGAATTCCTGCTCTTAAAAGAATAATGTGAATCCGAAAAATTTCATTAATGAGAAACCCTCCAGTTATGATTGCCGAATATAGAATAAATGAATTTCGGGTTTGTTGTGGTTGAATCGTTCTCAGCAATCCAAAACTAAAAGTGCAAACAATGGGCGGTACCGCACATAATAATTGGAACGTATGAGTTAACAAACCCGCATTCGGATCGGCTGGGGCAAGCGGCGGCTCGAATAGTATTCCTGCTGGAGAACCCAAGAATTGGGTATAGACAATTAAAGCAATAACTGCTAAGAAAGAGAAACTATTGACCCAAAAAGCAGAGCGGTAACTTGCCATAATTTAACCAGAAACGCTATCTCTTCAATAGAGATACACGATTCGCGCCAGCAGTTACGAATTATTACCGTAAGAAAAATAAGGTGATGGTTCGCCAAAAGCAATTTTCTATTTTTAAATCTGCTAATTAAATAAGAGAAAATAGGAGAAAGCCACCGCGATCGCTACTGTTGGCTCATCCCGATACAGCACTTTCACGGCTGACTCCCTAAAATTCTGATGCGAAAAATTCTCTGCGTTCCGATCACCAATTCCACATGATGGGGCTATCGTCTAGACGATCGGTGACAATCCGCCCAATTGCATCAATTTCCTGCAATTCATCAGTCGATAGTTTAATATCACCCGCCTTAGCGTTGTCTACGACTTGTTGGGTATTTCTCGCACCCGCGATCGCATTCGTTTGTGGTTGGGCAATTAACCACGCCAATGCCAGTTGAGCAAGGCTACACTGATGGCGTTCGGCAATCGGACGCAGTTTATCCAAAGCTTGCTGGGCGCGTTCGTAGTTCTCCCCTTGAAAAAGCTTATTTTTCGCACGATTATCCGCTGGATCGAATTGATGATCGGAACCGAATTTTCCAGTTAATAATCCTTGAGCGAGAGACGAATAAGCCAGAATTGAAATCTTGTTTTCAACGCAGTAAGGCATGGCATCCTTCTCCACCCAGCGCCAAAATAGGGAATACGGTGGTTGCAAACTATCAATGCGTCCATACTGGGCGGCTTCTTCCAATTGGGCGCGGGAGAAATTAGAAACACCAATTGCCCGAATTTTACCTTGTTCCTTCAAATGGTTGAGGGCGCTCATGGTTTCTTCAATGGGGACTATTTCGCTTTTGAACACCCCAGAGGGCCAGTGAATTTGGTATAGGTCGATATAGTCGGTTTTTAGGTTTTTGAGAGAGCGATCGCACGCTTCAATCACTTGGTCATACTTGAGATGATTGGCAAAAACCTTGGTTGCATAAACCGCTTGGTCGCGCACATCTGATAGCGCTTGGGCGACAATCTGCTCAGAATGCCCCTCGCCGTAGACTTCAGCGGTGTCAACTGTAGTGATACCGGCATCAAATGCCACCCGGATTGCTTTTATCGTGTCGGCGTCTTCAATTCCCACCCACATCCTTTTGCCAGCTTGCCATGTACCCATGACAATCGGAGAGATTTGAATGTCAGAAGTGCCTAAGTGTCGTTTTTCCATGCGTCAATCCTGGTTTATCGGCTTCTGTCTTCATATTAGGCAACACTTGGGAGAAGGGGGACGCGATCGCTTGCTTCGTTTTCAACATCAAATCAAATCAGCATCAAAGTAACGATGTTAACTGACCTGTCGTGTGGTCGCTGTTAGCCTGGGATTAGAATATCCGAGACTTATGCAATCCACGACGACCACCAAAACCACGCCTCACGCCCTCAAAGAATGGGCGGTTGCTGTCGATGCCTTAGAACAAGGCAAAACGATTATGCTGCTACGCAAAGGCGGCATCCGCGAGGAAAACAACCGCTTCACCGTTGCCGAAACAGAAGTTTTGCTCTACCCGACTTATGAACATCAACAGCCCGATTTGCTGAAAGCGGAATATTCCAATCTGGTGCAACCCGTCGCCTCCGGTTGGCATCCAGAAACCATCCGAATCGGTGCTTGGGCTGAAATTACTGATATTTTGCCTGTGAGTGAAGAATCAGCGGTGAGAGGGCTGCTACCGTACCATATTTGGAACGAGCAATTTGTCAGCGATCGCCTCAAATGGAAGCCGCGTCAGCCGATTTATGTGCTGCTACTACGCACTTACAAACTGATTCAAGCGCAGATTATCGCTTACCGCCCGGAATATGGAGGTTGCAAGTCGTGGATCGATCTTGCAAGCGCGATCGCAATTGAGGATGCAAAACCTGTTTTAGATGATGCAGAATATGCTCAGCAAGTCACAACAATTCGGCAAATAGCTAATTGGTGAGAAGTATTCCATTATCCGCTATGTCAAATCTGGTTAATTCGCCGTAATTCTCCGGAACCCCACCCCGCCATGTCCTGCGGCTCCGGCTCCCCTCCTCGCAAGCGGGGAGGGGCTGGGGGTGGGGTTCTTTTATTATGGAAACCGGACATATTACCCATTACCAGGCATTGAATGCGTCAGCGGTAACTCTAAAGTAAACGTTATCTCTTCAGAAGCACTCCTGACTCGAAGAATGCCGCCTAAATGTTGGGTGAGTTTCTGCACCAGCGCTAATCCTAAACCAGTTCCGCCCTGCTTCCAGCGATCGGCACGGGGAATGCGGTAAAACTTGTCAAAAATGCGGGGTAACTCTTCAGGCGGAATCTCGACCCCAGAGTTGCTCACCTTAATTTGCATCATTGCTGAAGCGGCACGAACTGTTACTGTAATGCGTTCTCCCGGTGGGGTATACTTGCACGCATTATTGAGCAACTCTGTCAAAATTCGCTCCACACTGGCTAATTCCGAGACTAGGGTGGGCAAGTTTGAGGGAATATCAACCTGTAAGATTTGTTCGCGTTCCTGTATGCGGGAGCGAAATGATTCAATAATATTCGGCAACCACTCTGGTAGATCGATTGCCGTGGCAAGAAAGCTGGGATAAGACGCAGCTGCTAGCCGTTGCAAGTCTAGAAGGTCATTGATTAGCTCAGTTTCTCGGTTGCACTCTGTTTGCAATATTTGTAGATAGCGCTGAGAGCGATCGCCTGTCGGAGAAACCTTGAGCATTTGGATCGCCATTTTCATATTGGCGATAGGAGTCCGCAATTCGTGGGAAACCGTGCTGAGGAAGTCATCTTTGAGTTGATTGAGTTTCTCCAGTTCCTGCACTTGGGCAAGGGATGTTTGATAAAGTCGGGCTTGACGAATTGCGATCGCGCATTGATTGGCTACCTGTTTGACCAGCCGAATCTCCAGATTGTTAAAGGTATAATCTGGGTGATGGAATAACCACAAATCCCCCAGGACTCCTTGATCGTCGAACATCGGACAAGCTAACATCGATGCCTGACCGTGGATAGAGTTGCCAGAGAAGGAACACAATTGAAAATGCTTCCCTTGCCGGAGGGGTCGATAAATTTCCGGAAAAGAAGCCATTTGCAAGACGCGACCCTTCGAGGAAGGCATTGAGGCGGCGTATTCGTAGCAAATCGTGGCAGTTTCTTGTTCCAAGTTGTAGAGCGAAGCATGGCAGCTGCTCATGTTGAAAGAGAGTGCTAACTCCCTAACTGCTGCTTGCAAAATTTGGCTTTCGTCCAGACTATCGCGGACTTTGTCTGTGATGCGTTTCAGCACCGCATCAAAGCCGAGTGCTTTTTGCAACTGGGTGGTACGTTTTTGCACTTGGCGTTCCAGATTGGAGTTCATCTGTTGCACCTGCTTAAACAGTGCCGCTTGCTCAATGGCGATCGCTAACTGATTCGCCAATGAAGTGAGTAAGTCAATTTCTAATTGCTGCCACTGGCGGGGTTGCGAACACTCATGGACACAAAGCAACCCCCACAGTATAGGCGCGGGGGAAGTGGTGCAAAACACCGCATTTGCTCCCGTATTTTCCGCGACGGTGAAGATTTCGTCCCTGCCTCTTTGCAAAATCGGGACTATCAAAGTCGCTCTGACTTGAATCTCAGCCAGTAGGTCAAAATGATATTTATCTAAATCTGCGGTATGAATATCTTCTATCGCGGTGATTTCCCCTTGTTGGTGGCGCTGGACATAAATGTCTCCTAGTGGTTTTGAGATGGTGCTTCCCTGGAGAGACTTACACCCAGAACCGACCGATTCCATCATCACGACTCCACTCCAGTCTGGCTGGAAACGGTAAACGATTACCCGGTCGGTCTGGAGCAATTCTCGGACTTCAGTGACGGTCGTACTGAGAATCTCGTCTAAGTCCAGAGATTGGCGAATGCGTTGAGCGATCGCTGCTACCAATCGCTGTCGTTCAGTCTGCTGCGTTAAAGCGAATTGTGCAAGCTTCTGTTTAGTAATATCCAGAGTAGTGCCAATCATCCGCACCGCTGTGCCTGTTTCGTTGCACAGCAACTGGCTTTTTGTCATCATCCAACGAATGCTGCCATCAGGCCAGACAATGCGAAATTCCTGTTCGTAGCCCTGATTTTCTTCCAAGGCACGAATTGCTGCTTGCTGTACGGATTCGCGGTCTTCCAGATGAATGTATCCAAGGAAGGCGTCATAGGTTTTCTCAAAGCTACCTGGAGTCAAACCAAATAGCTTTTCATTGTTGTCAGTCCAGGTCACTTGATTCGTGAGGATGTTCCAGTCCCAAATGCCCATTTGTGCAGCTTCCAGAGCTAGTCTCAATCGCTCCTCACTTTGTTGCAGTGCCTCTTCTGCTTGCTTGCGTTTCGTGATATCGAATCGAATTGCTAAATATTGGAACGGTTTTCCTTGGTCATTTAGAAACGGCACAATCGTAGTATCGACCCAGTAACAAGTGCCATCCTTCGCTCTATTTTTAATTTCCCCTTGCCAAATTTTTCCGTCAGAAATCGTTGCCCAAAGATTTTGAAAGAATTCTTTTGAATGGAATCCAGAATTGATCAAACGATGACTTTGTCCAATCAATTCTTCTCTGGCATATTTAGAAATTTGACAAAACTTATCATTAACATAGTTAATCGTTCCCTTCTCGTCAGTTGCTACTGCGATCGCCGCTTTATCTAAAGCAAACTTGATGTCTGATAATTCCTTTAACGATTGTTCTAATGCCTGTTCAGCTCGCTTACGTTCGTCAATATTTTCAATAACCGAAATGAAATACTTCGGCTCACCCGTTGGTTCGCGTACCAGCGATACAGTCAAATTAATCCAAACTTGAGAACCATCTTTGCGGATGGAGCGCTTCTCGATGGAATAGGTCTGAATCTCTGACGCCAACATTTGGCGGACGTGTTCAAGATCCGCATTCAAATCGTCGGGGTGAGTAATATCCTGAAAAGTGCGCTGTCGCAGTTCCTCTGGCGTGTACCCCACGATATCGCAGAGTTTTTGATTAACCAGTAACCACTGTCCGTCGAGGCTGATGTGAGCGATGCCGACAGCAGCTTGGTTGAATGTCGCTTGGAATAACGAATCGCTTTCTCTATCTGCCTCTTGCGCTTGCCTACGGTTACTTATATCAGTAAATATGCTGATAAAACCCTGAAATTGACCGTTTTCGCTAAAGATTAGATGGGTTCTAGCGGCTACCCACATCTCTCGATTATTTTTGCAACGCCAACGCCACTCGTGCTGTTCTTGGCTTCCCTGCTGCAATCGTTGGTAATACGACTTTACTTCAGCAACGTCTTCCTCAAACAGGAAATCGAATGCAGAACGACTCAGAATTTCCTCAGCCGGATAACCGAGCATCTCAGCAGTTCGTTGGTTAACGTAGGTTGTTTTTCCCTCAGTGTTGATTATCCAAATGCCTTCACCCGTAGTATCCAGAAGGCGGCGATACATCTGTTCGTTTTGGCGCAGCAGTGCCTCAGTTTGTTGGCGCTGATTGATTTCATGTTGCAATTGTTCGTTAGCTTGAGCCAGTTCCGCAGTCCGGTTTCTTACCCGCTTTTCCAACTCTTCATCAGCTTCGTGCAACTTCGCCTCTGTTTGCTGACACCGGGTTAATGCAGCTTGCAACGCTTCTTTGGCTTTGAGAAGCTTTAGAGTTTGTGCTTTAAGCCGCATATCAAACTCTCTAGACATTCTGCGTTTTAATCTGCTCATCATAACTAGCCGCGTTGCAAAGTACAGTGCTACGATTAGCTTCTTCTATCTTCTTCAGTTACGAATGCGATCGCTCATAAGTTTTCTGGACTGTAGAAGACCTTTAAGAAGCTACGCTCACCATTTTCCCGCTTCTTCCATCTTCAAGGCAGGGGATGCCGCGTATACCGACATAGGTTGCGCGATCGCAATCTCCTTTTGCCTAAAAGACATTTGCCTACTTTGATATGCTATAACTTTCTCCTTGAACAAGGACTTACTACCGACAGACCAGCATCAGTCGGGCATTTTGTCCGATTCCCCAGGCATGGTTTTGTGCCTAGATTTCTTAGAGCCTATATAGATCCTATAGAGTTTCAGAAGGGTTACACGTTCCCGTTTTTGCGAATTTGGCAATCATCTACGCGGTTTTTTCATAACTTCATATCAATTTTATGTTTCATATTTTACTGAATACATCTTGCTTGTTATATATTTACACCGATTAATTGCATTGCCGCATTTGCTGATGCGAGAGCTAAGTCAAAGGGAATTCACCCGATAGGCTGAGACTCAACTGTGCTACCAAGACAATGTTTCCCAAAAAAAGCGACTGGCAACGACCTTTGAGCAAAAGTAATTATAGCCATAGGTCAAAGACTTTGGGTGACTGGCGTGAAGAATTCGTCTCAATCGGTTCGGCGTCAAAGCGATCGCATTGATGTTGAGTTAAGAATGAATGCTACTAGACAACTTATTCCACAATTGGCGCTATATACAACTAGGCTAAGTTACCAGTTTCTATTAGCTATTTTGCATAAATTGTCAAGAAAAAAGTGATAAGTTTTATAACTACATTGCGCGAGCTTGATTGGAGCAAAAATTTTGTGAGTTCTTTAGAGGTATGTTATTGTAAACGATTAATAAATCCAACTTTACTTGGAGCAGCAGTTCATCCTAAGAGATTTTCCGGTCAAATCAAGTCGAGCGACTTTGAGCCGTCTTAGGAACTCTTAGTTGAGCTGTATAGACAGCTATTGTTAAAGGATGTTAAAGGAAGCTTCCTCCAAGCATTTACCCCAAGAAAATCTGCTCAAGGGTTCACCCCTTTTTTTGAGAAAGGAGTTTTCTGATGCCTAAACAAATGTCCTGGTTGCCTAAGTCTGCGACGGATGATGAGAAGATTTTGTATTTGCAAAATCAACCCAATGAACCCTGGCGACCTTACACAGCCTTTCCGCAATACGCTGTACCCGACTACCGCGAACTAGGAATTTCTAGGGGTTGGGCAACTTACCAAAAGTTAATCCGGACAGGCTGGACTTTGGTTCCTAGTGAGAAGGCGCAGGAATTTTCTATTATAAATTCAGAGCAAAGCTGATAAAAAATACCCAGCAAGCAAAGAAAATTAACAATATCAAGTGTAGAAATGCCTGCTAGCCATAAGTCTCTGGAGACCGTTTTTGCTAATGCAGCGTTGATTGATACCTAAAACATTTCTTAGCTCCCAATCCTAGATAAATTGAGAACTAAGAAAAAGTTGCACAGGGCGTTAATTTCTGAATTGTTTTAATTGTTTGCGGAGTAGGGCGATTTCGGTACTGTTACCGCTTTCTTCGCCCATTTTAAATAATTGAAATTTCTTTTGAGCCAACTCGGCTGCGGTTTGAATGAAAGCGCGTTGTTGTTTGGGTGCTACGCGCAACCGCGCGAGGGTGTTGGAACGCCTGTTACAGAGTGCTTCGTAGTCAGCAGATGAAATTACAGTTGGAACTTCGTCGCTAAGGTATGTTTTGAGCATTTTGCGATCGCGATCGGCAGCGACAAACCCTAAAACAATCATTAAAGCTGCCAGGAACCCGTAATTCCACAAAGCGATCGCTAGGGTCGCACCACCGCTGGCTTTTGCTAAAATCAGTGCGCCATTGTGGATTAAATGGGCACTCATCGCCGCAATTAACCCGCCAGAGATTAGCAGTATTTTCGTAAACAGGTTATGCCGATGGCGTGCCAAACCAAACCCGATGCCGGTGAGGGCTGTCCAAAAGCCGTGCATGAAGCCCAAGACGATGACACGTAGCAGCAGCAGCTGTCCCCATTCTTCCCACGTCTTTGTACCCTGCAAGTAGAGGATATTTTCTACATAGGCAAATCCGAAACCCGCCATCGCCCCATAGACAATCCCATCTACCCAGCCATCAAATTCTCTGCGATACCACAGGTAAATAATTGCTACAGCAGCGCCTTTGAGGATTTCTTCGGTGACGGGTGCATTGACAGCCGTGGTGATGAATTGACCCCCAAGACTTTCTGCACCAAATATCAGTTGGATGGGTACGTTTAGAATTAATTGCACAATGATGCCACCCACCACTGCTGGCAGCGCCCCCCACAAAAATGCCGCAATCAGGTAGCGTGTCGGTTCTTTCTCAAACCGATCGATGCTAATCACGATGCGGATGTAAATAAATGTAGGAATCGCTATTAGAATGGCTGTGATTAAGAATCTATCCATAGAGAGAGCTTTAATTTATTCGTTTATAACTTATTGCTCAGTCACTTGTCTGGTACTGTTACCCAAAAGTAATCAGCGATCGCTTTATCAGTTTGTGCAGGCTCGTCTACCGTAGGATTGAGTAAAATCGAGCGTTGGACTATTTTATTGCCCAAGCGTCGAGCAACACGGCTGGGAATTCCATAGCCGTAGACTATATGAGCTTGTCCAGCCAGCACGACGACTTGATAATCTGGATGGGTTTTTAGAAACTGCGCGATCGCATCTGCCATTGTTTCATCCCACAGCACTTGAGCGGTAAAAAATCGCTCAAAGTTGGCGCTGGAACCATGACCTGCGACTTGATGTTGTTGAAAAGCCTGTTGTACCATTTGGCGATATTCAGGATTATCGGTACGGATTTCGGCATCTGGTGGAATATAGCGCCGTTCCGCTGCTGTCAGGCTTGCTAATCCTTGTCGGGCAACTTTGCGGGTGACTTCGCTGGGAGTATTCAAGGCTAAGACAGGCAGTTTCTTTTCCTTAGCAAAACCCAAAATTGGGGCGTAATATTCCCAAGAAAAACCCCAGCGTTTTTTATATTCACTTTGTTCGATTAGCTGAGTTTCTGTTATCTTCCCCGCCAGATAGCGATCGAGTACGCCTTGATAGGGACGCTGGAACATCTCCATTGCAATGGCAATTTTCCGATTTCGCCGATAGAGTTCCTGAATTATGTCCAGTTGAGCTTGGTGATCTTCAGGGCTATCGTGGGTTTCCCCTAAATAAATGACGTTTACCTTTGCAAGTTGTTGCAAAACTTCGGGTGCAGTATAGCTTTGCTGCGTTTGAGGGCTGGAGATTGTTTGGGAATAAGCAGGCAAGGCACAGAGGAGGAAAATAAACAGCGACCAAGTGCAGAATTGGGTAAATGAGTATTTTTTCATAAAGAGATTGTGGCAGGAGAGCATTCTTATCAGCTTACTTATTTCCAGCTACATGAAAAACCCGTTTTCTTGGGGAAAACGGGTTTCTTGACGTTCAGTTGTTGCAACGATTGAGTTAAACCCCTTCAACTTCCGCCACCATCAACAGCGTCTTCAGTACAGAATCCGGGTTTAAACTGATCGAATCAATCCCCAGTTCTACCAAAAATCGAGCAAATTCCGGGTAGTCGCTGGGCGCTTGACCGCAGATACCAATTTTGCGATTCGTTTTCTTAGCGGCAGCGATCGCCATCTTCACCATCCGCTTCACTGCTTCGTTACGTTCGTCAAAAATATGCGCCACTAACGCAGAATCCCGATCTAAACCTAACGTTAGCTGCGTTAAGTCGTTAGAACCGATGGAGAAACCATCAAAAACTTCGGCAAATTCTTCAGCCATAATTACGTTACTGGGCAACTCGCACATCACGTAAACTTGCAAACCGTTTTTGCCTTGTTCCAAGCCATGCTTCGCCATCTCTGCTAACACCTTGCGCCCTTCTTCGGGAGTGCGGCAGAAAGGAATCATCGGGATAACATTGGTTAAACCCATTTCATCTCGCACCCGCTTCAAGGCTTGACACTCTAAAGCAAAAGCATCGCGATAGTTTTCATCGTAGTAACGAGACGCCCCTCGCCAGCTAAGCATTGGGTTTTCTTCTTTGGGTTCAAATTGCCTGCCTCCCAAAAGATTAGCGTATTCATTACTCTTGAAATCGCTCATCCGCACGACCACTGGATTGGGATAGAAAGCAGCGGCAATTCTGGCGGCTCCTTGAGCTAACTTATCCACAAAATATTGAGGTTTGTGTTCATAAGCTACCGTCATTTCCGCAATTTTTTCTTTATCTTCTACATCCTCTAATTTGTCGTAATAAATCAAAGCTAAAGGATGGGCTTTGATGTGATTAGCAATGATGAACTCCAGCCTAGCTAATCCTACCCCATCATTAGGAATCGCTGAGAGGCTAAATGCTTCTTCAGGATTGCCTACATTCATCATAATTTTAGTGCGAGTGCGGGGTAGGTTCTCCAGCGGAATTTCTTGAACTTCGTAGGGTAATAATCCGGAATAAACCCGTCCTTCTTCTCCCTCAGAACAAGAAACCGTAATTTCTTGACCTGTTTTTAAAATATCTGTACCATTTCCGCAACCCACAATGGCTGGAATTCCCATTTCTCTGGCAATAATTGCCGCGTGACAGGTACGCCCCCCTTTATTCGTAATAATCGCGCTAGCTTTTTTCATGATTGGTTCCCAATCAGGGTCAGTTTTATCAGTGACTAAAACTTCCCCGGCTTGGAACAAATCAATTTTGTTCGCATCGAGAATTACCCTGGCTTTGCCCTGCCCGATTGCCTCTCCAACGCTACGCCCAATGAGTAAAGGTACTCCCTGCTGCGCCCCTACTAGATGATAGCTACGCAGAACTGTTTTACTCTTTTGAGATTGAACGGTTTCTGGACGGGCTTGGACGATGAACAGCTCATTAGTAATGCCATCTTTTGCCCACTCAATATCCATCGGCATATCTTTGCCGTGGACATCGCTGTAATGATTTTCAATCAAGCAAGCCCACTCGGCGAGTTGCAAAATTTCGTCATCGTTGAGGGCGAATTTCCGTTGATCGCTTAAGGGCACTCGCTCATTCTTAGTGATTTTACAGCCCCCCTGATCGCACACTAATTTGAATTCTTTGCTGCCCAGTCGTTTGTCAATAATTGGGCGGAATCCATCTTTTAAGGTGGGCTTGAAAACCAGATATTCATCGGGGTTGACTGCCCCTTGAACTACATTTTCCCCTAATCCGTAAGCGGCTGTAATTAAGGCGGCATTTTTAAAGCCGGTTTCGGTATCAATTGAGAACATGACACCAGAGGAGGCTAAATCAGAACGCACCATTTTTTGCACGCCGACGGAAAGCGCAACATCAAAATGGTCGAAGTTCTTGATGTGGCGGTAAGAAATTGCACGGTCGGTAAATAGGGAGGCAAAGCATCGATGACAAGCTGCCAAAACTCCTGGAGCGGTTTGAACGTTCAGGAAGGTTTCTTGTTGACCGGCAAAACTAGCATCGGGCAAATCTTCAGCAGTGGCAGAGGAGCGAACAGCTACATCCATGTCAGAGCCATAAAGCTTGCACATCTGTTGGTAAGCTGCGGTAATTGCTGTCCGTAGTTCCTCAGGGAAAGGCGTATGCATTAACAATGCTCGTGCCTTTTTTCCGCGTTCCCGCAGGTTGTCGAGGTCTTCAACATCCAAGTCAGAAAAGAGCGATCGCAGCTTGTCTTCTAATCCCGCTGATTGAATGAAATAGCGGTAGGCATACGCCGTTGTGGCAAACCCGTTGGGAACATTGACTCCCTGGCGGGTTAACTGCTGAATCATTTCCCCTAAGGAAGCATTTTTTCCGCCTACCAAAGGGACATCGATAATTCCAACTTCATCGAACCAGAGAATTAGCGATCGCTCTTTGGATAAGTGCAATGACCTTTCTGCCGCTGCTGTAACCATAGCTTTTTCTCCTTTTGTAGCTTTAGTCTAGCGATGGCGAGGCTGAGAATGGGTAAATTAGATCACTTCTTCATTAATTTTGTAATTTCTTTGGGATCACTGCGAAATCAGCCGGTTTTGGTTATAATTTCCAGAGATTAAAGCTGCCAATTAGCAAAAATGTCCTCGATAATAGGTCGGAATAAAGCTTAAAGAATTCAGGATAAATACTGAGGGATCGAGGATAAAGGTAAACAGAGTTTATAACTTTCGCCTTTCCTGCTCAAACTTTTTTACCCTTTAATTAATTAATTCCGATTTCCAGCCAAGTCCTTGTAGGCTGAGAATTGTTCTCTTGATTCCTTAGCGAGGTACAAAGCAAAACGATAAAAGCCTCCCTATCTTCTTGCACGCACAACAAAATAGCAGACCAAATGGAAAAAATTCCCCCATCTCTGTGAAGTTCGGGGGCAAGGAAGGAGCTGTTGTAGAGCAATCAAAAAGGGTAGGCGCTCGCGTTTGCGATCGGAGATTGGGAATGTTACAAGCGAGCATGCCCTGTATTGCTGAGATACGCCCCCACGTTTCTAGCGTGGGGCTATATAAACGAAGTTTGCCGGGAGCAGACTAAGAATTTTAGCCTGCTCCCGGCAGATGTTGTCTTCGCAAGCCCCAACCTTTCAGGGTGTAGGCACATACATTGGGATGCTCCCAGTTACCAGTTCCCTATCACCCAAGTACCACGTTTCTAATCTTCAGAAACTGGTATCACACTTTAATATCCCAACCGGGTTACTTTCCATTTGACGATTGCTTGATTGAACAGCGATCGAACCATTCCTGGTAAGTTGCCTGATGTTCTGCATCTTCTAGAATGATTTCCACTCGGACTTTGGCACACCCATGTCCACGCTGATGCGCGATCGCATCTAAAATTCGACTTGCTGTTCTCGGTGAATCAAACTCACCTCTAACTGTTGGCTGAGTATCTAAACTTGTAGTTTTAGCGTCGATACTTGTAGATTTAGCGCCGATAGCTGCTTCAATCAGCTCAAGACCAGGAATTTCTCCTTGTCCTAAATCAATTTCTGCAAGCTGTTTGTGTTCGGGGCTGATTTGTTCAACAATTAGAATTTCGCGGCGGACTGGCACCTCTACCATGCGCGTTTCGATTTCTTTGCGAACGATAACTTCACCGACTTTATGTTTGTTGCTGTCAATGACTAATCGTTCTTCTAACAACCGGAAGATTTCTTCCTCGACAACTTCTGACTCTGTACTAAAAGTATTAGAAGCATCCTCTGGCATACTATTTCGCTCCAGTTCTTCTGGGTGATTATTTAAGTCATCTGGCGTTGCTATGAAAGAAGCAGTTGAGGCATCTGTTACTTCCCATTCAGCTTTTTTTGAGATTGGTGAAGTTTCTAAAGGCTCTACATCCGTTGTTTTTTCTAAGGGTACATATTCAGGCAAATACTGGGTTTCCGCTTTGCTAATGTCTACAAACAGAGTTTTTGTAGACGAGTCCACCTGCTGGATATGCTTGCTTCGGATGAGAAATAATGGGGCATTTTGATTTAGCCCTTCTTGAGATATCACTAAGTTTAGCTGACGGTCTGAATCGAGATTTACATCCTTCACCTTTCCTAACAGCAAATTTTCCCGATCTCTGACTGCAAAAGATTTAAGTTTACTTTGCAATTTATTTAGCAAGACATTAATTCTGACATCGTTTCGCCTTGCTCCTTGCCCTTGTGCTAGCATTTGATGGTTCATTTTAAAAACTTCCTAAACGATCTTGAAGCAAAATTCGATTTTTTATTCCATTTATGAACGGGTGTTTATATAGATAACAAGCAAGTCATCATCCCAGTTTGAAGTTTAGATTTTGGATTAGGCATGGGGAAAGGGGATCTTTACCAGGAGCATATTCGCTTTGTTAGTAACGAATTTTCGATTGCGTTGTGTGACTAATCGTTACCCAACCGACAAAAGACAATGGTAATACAATCCCATATCCGCCATTTCAAAATTTGCAGCCCTTTTCCTAAACTCAAAAGTTTCTAGCAAGACTTGACGAATAAACACCCGATAATGCTTAAGCGTTTTATTGAAAATTAGGTGGTTGTATAGTTGGCATCCATCCAACAGCGAGGTAGGCTTTCCCCAGAAGGAAAAATTAATTCTTTCTTCTCAAAAGAAGCTTTTTCCTGTTCCTCCTGCCCTGCTTGATCTCGCCCAGAAATTGCATCATTATTAGGGTTGAACAGCTCCTCAATATCGAGAACTTCTATCAAATCGCCGGTTTGTTTGTTTTTGAGAAACATGAAGACTTTCTAAATTAGGTTATCAAGTGCAAGTTAGTGGTAGGAAAACCTACCTCTAAAGGTGCAGGCAGAGCTAATAATTTGCCCTGCCTGCATGGTTTTTACTCGCTTAAATCATCGGTGACTTAATCGCTCGTTGGAGGGCTTCTTAAATCCGATCAGAAGGTAAGTTAGTAGGGCGGTTAATAGTAGCTTGCCCGTCCGTATTCACATCTAACTCTTCACGACGAATCGTTTCTTCTGCGTCCACTGTTTCGTGGTCTACAACTTTCTTAACTCTGACTTCCTCACGCACAAAAGCTTCTTTGTGAATATCAGGAGTTTCTTCGTAGATTTCCACACGGGCAACTTCACCTTCGCGGAAATCAGCTTCGCCAGGAGTTACGGCTGTTCCAGCATCTGCTGGAGTAACTCGCTCAATTACCACTCGCTCTTTTTCAACTGGCACTGACACTCGTGCAGTTTCGGTTTCAATGTGCTTACCAACCGTAACTTCCCCGGTTTTAACGCGAGTTTTGTTAGCAATCAACCGCTCTTGGTACAGTCTGAGAGTTTGATGATCCCGATCGTTCAGTCCGTACAAATTCGGCTCTTGCTGATAGTTATAGGTACTCCGATCGTAAGCGTCAATGTTAGGCGTAGCCGCTGCATAGGAGGTATCAACAACAGGTGCTGCATCAACGTTAGCAGAGGTAGCAGAGGCTCCAGTAGAGGGAGTGCGATAAACGCCTCTTACCCGTTCTTCATAGTCGTAATCAGTCCTGGTAGCTTCGTTGAACTCTGGTAAAGCTTCTGCTTGCTCTCTGGTCATGCCAATGGCATAAACCCGATCCGTGTTGTAATCGATTCGCGAACGACCAATTGGTAGTAAAACTTTTTTGCCAAAAATCCAAAAGCCTAGGTCAACAACTAAATAACGGAAATGACCTTCTTCATCAACTAGAACATCGCTAACGGTTCCAATTTTATCGTCGGTACTACTTTCTGAATAGACCCCCATTCCATGAAGGTCATCTCCTTCAAACGTCTCGCTGTAGTTTGGATCAAAGTCAGTGAGTTTTAAAAGAGGCATGATTTTGTTTCCTCAAAATTATTTCTATATTTGCGATTCTATTAATTTTATTAAGTGTTTCCATCTCCCTAGCGACTGAATTAACTCGCGTTAAGTAACTCCTGCAAAAATTAAATCAAAGGATTTCAATATTTAAACTTGAGTTATTGAAAATGTAACTTGGTGGTTGAGCTTGAGTTTTTTAGGCAGTAACTGATAGCTAGAAATATTAAGAATTATTAATTAAGCGGAAGTTAAGATAAACAAATGCGTATTCCTAAGGGCTGAAAAGTCAGTAAGAATTAAATCAGAAATAGCAAATAGTATCTAAGAAGTTCAAAAATTAATCTGCCTAACGGTAGAAAATGAGGATGTATAATCAGTCGTGGTTCAAGCAGGTGCAAAAGCACCGTGCGATCGCAGTCATTCGCGCACCGCAGATGGAGCTGGGTCGCCAAATGGCTCATGCGGTTGCGTCTGGGGGAATGCAGTTGATTGAAATTACCTGGAATAGCGACAACCCAGCAGAATTGATTGGTAATTTGCGATCGCAATTACCCGCGTGTACGATTGGCACGGGCACTGTATTAAATCGGGAACAGCTTAAAGACGCGATCGCTGCCGGTGCCCAGTTCGTCTTTACTCCCCACGTTGACCCAATCTTAATTCAGATAGCAATGGATAGCGGCGTGCCGATGGTGCCGGGGGCGCTGTCTCCGACAGAAATTGTCACCGCGTGGCAAGCCGGTGCCAGTTGTGTCAAAGTCTTCCCCGTCCAAGCGGTAGGCGGTGCCAGCTACATCAAAAGTCTGCAAGGGCCATTAGGACATATTCCCTTAATTCCGACTGGGGGGGTCACGGTAGAAAATGCTAAAGCCTTTCTAGCGGCTGGAGCGATCGCGGTCGGACTTTCCGGCAGTTTATTTCCCCAAAACTGGGAAGCCAATGCGTCGTCCTCTGGATGGGAGGCGATCGCAAAACGCGCTCAAACTCTGATGCAATTAGTGAATGAATCCACCAGCTGAGTTACGATTGAGCTAATAAAAGACCGACATTAGTTGCTCCTGGCAGCTAATAAGAGCTTTCCGCTGAATTTTTCTAACCGATCCACCGAGTGAGATGATTTGCCATGAAAAGCATCATTTCTGCTAATTTGCTGCATCGCCCAGTTGCATTTTTTGCTGGGGCGGTGGTGGCGCTTACGGCTTTGGATGCTGCTTTCGCACCCGCGATCGCTCAAACAAAGCAGCCGATTGTGGCTGCAAAAATGCAGGAATTGCAACAATCCGATCAACGCTGGATTCAGATTGACCTGTCCAAGCAACGACTGGTTGCCTGGGAAGGTGGAAAACCCGTCTATGCAGTGGTTGTTTCTACCGGCAAACGTTCAACTCCCACTCGCACCGGCACGTTTGCGATTAAATCGAAACATCGGTCTGCCAGGATGCGCGGGGCTGATTATGATGTTCCGAATGTTCCTTACACGATGTATTACCACGGTGGTTATGCCATCCACGGTGCTTATTGGCATCGCCGGTTTGGAACTCCCGTTAGCCACGGTTGCATCAATGTAGCCGTTAATCATTCTAAATGGCTATTTAACTGGGCTGCGGTGGGGACGCCCGTCGTTGTCCATAAGTAAGAAGGAAAGTAAATAAAAATAAATAGTTTTTTTGGCTCTAGAACCCTCTTTTATGGAAAAATCTGGAATAGATTCCCAAAATCTATCTAAAGATGGTTTTAGCTAACTATCAGATAGGGAAACCTAACCTTAGCTACTTTCCTAGACCCGAAAGTGAGGTGTGTCATTAAAAGCCAAATTTGCTTTGCTTGGTTACGTCGTTCTGGAACCTTCTGGGCAAGTATTGCCCTGATCTTTGCGACTTTGTTTTCTTGGTCAACGCCCGCTCTGTCAGCATCAAAGTCAGTCAGGGCAAGGGAGACAGCCGAACAGCCATCAACGAGAAGATCGGTGCGATCGCGCAGAGCCATGCGGAAGCGCATCCGAGTTCGGAGAACAGCCGCCAGCAACAGGGTTCGCCGAGGCAGAAGAATTGCCAGCAACAAGGCTCGTCGCACAAGAATTGCCAGTAACAGGGTTCGTCGCACAAGAGTCGCTAGCAACAAGATTCGCGCTCGGCGATCGCAACGGCGCTGGATTGAAGTAAACCTTTCAAAGCAACGGTTAATTGCCTGGGAAGGTGGAAGACGGGTTTATTCTGTCCGAATTTCCAGTGGTAAGCGCTCCACCCCCACTCGCGTCGGGACTTTCAGGATTCAATCAAAGCACCGCACGGCTCGCATGCGAGGAAGAGACTACAACGTTCCCAATGTACCCTACACGATGTACTACTCCGGCGGCTATGCCATTCATGGAGCGTACTGGCATAACCGCTTTGGCACGCCAGTTAGCCACGGCTGCGTCAATGTGCCAGTCGCTCAAGCTCGCAAGTTGTACAGCTTCGCCTCACATGGCACAAAGGTGGTTGTCCGTCGGTAAGGGGTAACGGGTAATATCAAATGCGTCATCAAAGAACCCCACCCCCAACCCCTCCCCGCAAGCAGGGAGGGGAGCCGGAGCCGGAGTGGGAGCGGGAGCAAAAGGCGATCGCTCTCTAGGTGGTGGGTTTCTTCTTAATTGCGGGTAATTAACCGGATCAAACCTAGCTCAGCTCAACGACCGGCTGATTGTCCAATAAAGTTTGATTGGTCAGCAGGTCTTCAACGGTGATTCGCAGGAAGCGATCGCGATCGACGCGAAACAGAAGTTTAATGCGATCGCTTCCTGGATACCCCGGTGGTGTCAAATTGGCAATGGTACGGGCACCCTGGCGGTCGTTGAGGGGTTGTACCGATGTCTGGTCGCTGCCCAAACGACGAGTGATTAAGCGATCGCCATCAAAATACACTTCAGTTCCACCTGTTTCAGCACCTAATTCTCCGACAATTAATTCAATGCTGGGTTGGTTTTCCACCGAAGCACCTAGAACTAATTCCACAGGTTGGCTCATCGGGTAAGCTTGACCTGAATTAATCAGTTGATGCCAGTTATGGCGGTTATTCCGGCGATCCCAGTAGCGGATGCCATAGCTGTGGTAGAGAAAATCTTGCAGTTCAACGCCTTGACTCAGTTGCAGGGCACCTTGCGCGATCGCTTCAAACGGGCGATCGCAACGAATTTTGCTGGAGTCAAAGTATTGCTGCACCCACGTCTGTACGGCGGGGATTTGTACAGTCCCGCCCACTAATAAGACAGCATCAATATCTGACACTTCGATGCCTTGCCGACGCGCTTGCTGCAACACTTGAGTCATTGACTCGTCTAAGCGAGCAAAAAATTGATGTTCTGTGAGGATGGCTTCAAAGCGATCGCGATTGAGTTCTAATTCGTAACTCTCAAAAGTTTCATCATTAAAATAAACCTCGTTCGCCTCGGTTTGCACAGATAACTGAATCTTTAACCGTTCTGCCAGTCGTGTCGTCAAAGGTGTCGGCTTCAATCCCTGAGTTTTGGCAAAATAATCAACAACCCAGTTGTCCAGATCCGAACCGCCTAAATTTTGTCCAGCTTTCGCTAATACCCTTGCAGTTTTTGCCTTCTGTCCGGACTTTTCAGCTAGCTGTTTTTTTCCCCATTTGAGAATAAAACCCAGTGGCTTCTGAGTTTCTGTCATATCCAGCCGCACCAGGGAAAGATCCAGCGTCCCGCCGCCAAAATCTACCACCAGCACCACACCCCCATCTTTCATTCCATAGCCCAAAGCAGCGGCTGTCGGTTCATCCAACATCCGCACTTGTTCTACTGGAAGAGTTTGGCATACCTGCCCCAGCCACTTGCGGTAAGCTTCAAAACTGTCTACTGGCACCGTTAATACCAGAGACTGTCCGACGTCGGGGTTAACGGCATTGAGTTTCTCAATCAGGTGGTTGAGGAACCATTGCCCGACTTGCTCAAAAGTAACGAACTGTCCATCCAGTTCTGGGAGAAATCCCTGAATATCAGCACCAATGCCTCGTTTAAAGCTGCGGAAAAAGCGGGCATCGGTGGTGAGGTCGAGACCGCGATCGCGTACAGCTTGCCCCACCACCACCGTCGAGAGTGCCGCATCCTCAACATAGAGCAAACTGGGAATTAGGGGGGGATTCTGCCCAGCGATGACCGATAACCCAGGTAGACTCACGGTTTCTGGTTGCTGGAGGGCTGGATTCCAGCGAGCGATAACCGTATTGCTAGTTCCAAAATCAATTGCGATCGCCATTCAGCTTCACACCGACAAACCGGCATCACGTCCTCAAGGATTTTATCAACGAATCTCCCTGTTTCCCTTCAAACTCAGTTTTCCTGCTTTTTTTGTCTGACTTAAAGGCTACTAAACCTCTATGCTGTCGAGGTTATAGCTTTTTTAGTAGTTTAATATACATTTTCTTGCCTTTTGTCGATTTCTCTGGTATTTTGACAACTCCCTCTTTGGACGCATGGCAAGTAAAAGAAACATTTTTTAACATAGAAGTGTCAAGGGGAATGTCAGGAGTTATCAAAAGTCCTCAAGCCCTTTAATCGCTAGATGACCATTCAGTATTTTTAGAAAAAGGGCTGAAAAGATGAATAACCAGCAACCAACAGAAGCTGCTAATTTCTTAGCAAACTTCAAAATTGGTCTATGGTTCTTCGGTATTTCCTTCTGGCTATTTGGAATTACCGATAGAAGTATCGCTTCATTATCAGATGGATATCTTTCTGTCATTGACATCGCGCAACTAGGCACGGCGACGTTTTTCTTTGTAAGTTGGCTGCTTTTAAAGCCAACCTCAAGGCAAAAACAGGTTTAAGACAGGTGGCATTCGGAGGTTTTTTCCAGAGGTGTATCTAGTGCCAATGGCACTAGATGAAGTAGACGATCCCAAACGCGATCGCTTCTATACAAGCTTCCAAGCACCATTAGGAGTGCTAAAGCCAAGCATAAATCAATAGAAAAATCTCAATCTTTTGAATTATTATGTCTAGCAATATTCTTCAAAACACTGACTTTAAACTCATAAACAATAATCAATACCTAGAGATTTCTCTATTTATCACCAACTTCAAGAATGGAATTTGGGTATTTGGAATTCCCTCTTGGCTATTCGGACTCACCGATAGAACGGTTGCTTCTTTTGCTGATGGCTATTTATCAGTAATAGAAGTTATCCACTTATTTACAGCTTCTTTTTTCTTCCTAAGTTGGCTGTATTTAAGACCCGATCAAAACTTAACGGGCGATAGTTTAGGCACAATACAAAACTACCAAGCCGATGCAAATCCTTACCAAAATGAAGGATATTTATCTACAGTTCAAGCTAGAATGCTTGAATTGCAAGAGCAGCATCAGCATATGATAGGGCAGGAATATATTCTACCTTTCCCCTACGTATGCCAAATCTATCATTTATTAAATTTAAAACATCTGGAAAGTATTCACAACTTTAGCCTGAATAACTTAAGGGTTATTAATGTGAGTCATTTCCAGCCTACAGCCATCGGTGGAATGGTGAAATTCCAAACCGTTTTAGATTCTCCAATCAATCCTTTAAGGATTTGGAGACAACCTATCGTTGAAGTGGACTTAACATTGCATAGTCCCTATACGGTTGAACTCAGCATTCCGGTTTACAATGGCAAAAGGATCGTTGTAATTTTCAATGCCATTCCGCTCAGCGACACCGAACATAAGTTCCTCGTAGACATTTACAGTGACTTAGAGTGGCCCAGGCCTTTATTGCAATTTATCTTGCATTTTGCCTCTTGTTTGACACTCTTTGAAGATTTGCCTTACCTACAGAAACTAGCTGAAAGAAATATACAGCGGTTGGTCAGCTTAAATAGGGTTTCAAATCATGAAACAATGTGGCTTTTTCAAAGATTTGTAGACCTCTACGGTTCGAGTATAGAATCCTCGGAAACCAAAGCAATTAAAGCGATTGATGCGTCGCAAGAAGCTACCCTTTTAAGCTAAGACAGCGGAATCTAACGGTTGCTGGGTTTCGTTCCCAGGGTTCAGGCTACGGAATTTCGGCTAAAGATAGGTCCTATTCAGGTTCAGTTGAATGGCACTGCTTTCAGTCTTAAACTAAGGCTCTAAACTAAAGTTTGGGCTGAAAGCTCGTAACCCGTCAAAACGGGTTCAACGCTCACTCAGTCAGTTTAATTTAGCTTGATATTGCTTCTGGCTGTGGAATTTATCTCCAGGCTCATGGCGGCGGTTCTATTCAGATTCAGTTTCTTGCTTGTTGCACAAAGTATCCAGCAAACGGGATCTATCTGTCTGCAAGTCAAATAAATGTAACCCAAACTTCTCTGATAGTTCCTCAGACACCTTTATTCCCCTGACGCTGCTGCCGTGCGAGTCTAGCGGGGGTGAAAAAATTGCAATGCCCATTTGCTGTGGCACAACCACAATCAGTCCGCCCGATACTCCACTTTTAGCGGGAAGACCCACTTTATACGCCCACTCTCCGGCAAAGTCATACATCCCGCAAGTGTACATGACTGTCAAAATATCTCTGATATAACGGGAATCAACCGCACGCTCCTGGGTGATCGGGTTCATGCCGTTGTTCGCAAGAGTCGCTGCCATCACTGCCAAATCGCGGCAATTCACCATCAAAGAACACTGCTGAAAGTACAAATCCAGTGCCTCGTCAATTTTCGCGTCGATCATGCCAAAATTGAGCATCAGATGCGCCATTGCTCGGTTGCGATGCCCGGTCGTTCGCTCTGACATGAACACGGACATATCAATAAATAGGTTGTGTCCAACGTAACGCTGAAACATATCCAGCATCCGGTTTAAGCGCTCAGTTGGTCCCACTCCTTTAATTAAACTGGTGGTAGCGATCGCTCCCGCATTTACCATTGGGTTATACGGTCGCTTTGAGGATTCATCCAGCTTAATAATTGAGTTAAAAGCATCGCCGGTGGGTTCCACTCCTACCCTCTTTACAACATAATCGCGCCCATGATCTTCCAGCGCCATTCCATATACAAATGCTTTGGAAATCGACTGAAGGGTGAACAACTGTTCGCAATCGCCGATTTCATAAACTTGACCATCCACGGTGACAATGCATATCCCGAACCAATCCGGGTTTGCCTTGGCGAGTTCCGGGATATAGTTTGCCAATACACCTTCATGAATTGACTTGTACTTGAGGTGCAAGTCGTTGAGAAAGTCTTGCAGGATGGCACTTGCCATTGGTAATTGGTAATAAGGAATGGGTAATCGCTAATTGTTTCGGGTGACACTAGCGATTAGAAATTAACGTAAACTTGCCGCCGCCTGTTTGATGGGTTCAAGCAAATCTAAAGGTACCTGAAGCATATTCAGCGTACTGCGATCTGGAGTTTTGGGATCGGGACTGGGACCATGATAATCGCTGCCGCCTGTCATCAGTAAGCCATATTCAGCGCACAACTTTTTGAGATTTTGAATTTCTTTGGCACTGTGGTTGGGATGATAAACCTCAACGCCCATTAACCCAGCAGCAACCAATTCTTTCAGCACTTCCTTCACATCACCGCCTCGGAACAGGTAGGGATGCGCCCAGACAGGGACGGCACCACAAGAACGTAACATGGCAATCCCTTCAACAATCGAGAATTTCTCGTAATGCACATAAGCTGGTTTATCATCCCCCAGCAGGCGATCGAAAGCTTCCCGCGATGACTGAAAATAACCCGCTTTCACGAGGGCAGTCGCAATATGAGGACGCCCTGGTGCCATGCCTTCACCTAATTCAGGTAACTGAATCGGGTAGCCTAATTCTGCCAGTTTAGCGACTATTTGTTGCGATCGCCGTTTCCGTCCTTCTAGGCGATCGCTTAAAGGTTCCCGCAGCTTCTGTTCATCCGGGTAAAAGCCCAAAATATGTAAGGAACAATTGTTGTGAACGGTGCTGAGTTCCAATCCGGGGACAATTTCCAGGTTATACAGTTTGGCAGCAGCAAACGCCTCATCCCAGCCATTCATCGTATCGTGATCGGTGATGGCAAGGGCGCGGACTCCGGCACTCATCGCCGCGTTAACGAGTTCGCTGGGTGTGAGGGTGCCGTCTGAATATGTGGTGTGGCAGTGTAGTTCTAGCATTCTTTAATTGTCGCTTGATTCACGCTCAGTAAGATTGTGGCGGACTAAACTCGACGAAAGATGTCTTGGCAAAACTCTAGCGCTGCTTTCAAGTCGCTGGTTTGCTGAGGATACGCAACTTCTGGACGAGTAATAATAACTAAAGGAATGCCTAACTCTGCGGAAACTCTGCGCTTGATCTCCTCTCCCCCAGCAGTTCCCGATGCTTTCGTAACCACCAGGGAAATGTCCCACTGACGCCAAAGTGCCGTTTCCAATTCAGTAGAGATGGGGGGGCGAATCGCAATCAGTTTATCGGGTGTAAACCCTGATTGTAAAGCTGCTTCCAGCGCTGTTACGGAAGGAAGAATTCGGGCAAATAAAGTAGAATTTTCTTGCCAAGGACGGAACCGGGACAAGCTTCGATAACCAATTGTCAGTAGCACCCGTTGCCCTTGTAGGTAGTCTCCAGATAAAAGCGTGTCGAAACTATCTAGCTCTATTACCAGCTGCTTCTGTAAGCTTGCATCAATAACCGGACGCTCGTAGCGGAGATAGGGAATTTGTTGCTTTTGGGCAGTTGCGATCGCTATCTTAGAAATCTCCGCCGCATAGGGATGAGACGCATCCAAAATCGCCACAATTCCCTGCTCTTTTAAAAACCAATCCAACTGTGCTGCATCCAGATAGCCCACCCAAACTTGCAAGGAGGGTATTGATGGATACAGCGTTCTAGCGGCTTCTGTAGTGACAGTAACAATGCAGGGTAGATGGAAACGAGCGATCGCTTTTGCTAACTCAGCACTCTCCTGAGTGCCCCCAATTAGCCACAGGCGTTCCTCAAAGGATGAAGAATTCGTTTCTGATTCATCCCTCACCCTTTATCCTTCCTCTATCCCTTGAGTGCTTTTCTAAAGTTCTGACGATAGGATTTATTGCCAATTATCAAAGCAGGCCATAACAGAGCCAGAACGAGCCGACCTTGGCTGAAATTCGTTCGGCGAAACCCCTTCCAGAATCTCCATCCGCCGTATCCATAAGCCCCAAGAAATAATAAGCCTAATAACGTACCCATTCAAACAATCCTCATTAACCCATTAAAACTCACTGCATTTTTGTCGCCACCAGCAACTGTTAATCTTTCCAACACTGTTTGAGACATCCACCTTGGGCAGTTCCAGAAGATTAGAACATTCTGCTTCATCTCTCAAGTGTAAGCTAGACTACGCAATTGATTCCGGCTACACGGCAAAGTAGCATTGATTCAGTTCTAACCTATCCGAGGTTGAGTTGTAGCTGCACCCTCAAGATGTAACAAAAGCAATTTTCTAGATCGAGGAGCCAGCAAATACCAGCAATCAACGAGATAATTAGGGAGTCGCCGCTAAATTTAACATCTGCTTTAAAATGAAAGCCTCAAAGGATTTGCCCAGAGTCAAGGCTGCACTCTAATCTTATGAGGGATACCTTAAATTTCAAGGGTATAGGAGACTAAAAGACAAGACTTAGGTCAACTTAAATCATCAAGGTCACGCCCGTACCATAACAAAGAATCAGGAGGACTTATGCGAGCAGTGCTGATGGCTGGCGGTTCGGGAACGCGGCTGAGACCGCTGACGTGCGATCTTCCCAAACCGATGGTGCCGATTCTGAATCGACCGATTGCAGAACACATTATCAATCTGCTCAAGCGGCATCAGATTACAGAGGTTATTGCCACTCTGCACTATCTCCCTGATGTCATGCGAGACTACTTCCAGGACGGCAGCGACTTTGGAGTGCAGATCACCTATGCGATTGAAGAAGACCAGCCTTTAGGTACGGCTGGTTGCGTCAAGAACATTGCTGAGTTACTAGATGAAACCTTTTTAGTCATTAGCGGCGACAGCATTACCGATTTTGATTTAACACAGGCAATTGAATTTCACAAAAAACAGAAGTCAAAAGCAACCCTGATTTTAACCCAAGTTCCCAACCCGATTGAATTTGGCGTAGTAATTACAGATGAAAAACAGAGAATTCGTCGGTTTTTAGAAAAGCCTTCTTCTAGCGAAATTTT
The DNA here is from genome assembly GCF_039961925.1 of Trichocoleus sp. DQ-U1. Taxonomy (NCBI): domain Bacteria; kingdom Bacillati; phylum Cyanobacteriota; class Cyanophyceae; order Leptolyngbyales; family Trichocoleusaceae; genus Trichocoleus; species Trichocoleus sp. DQ-U1. Next base: position 27,853 of record NZ_JAMPKB010000066.1, read on the forward strand.
CTCCGATACTGTCAACACCGGCACCTACATTCTGGAACCAGAAGTCCTGCAATACCTCCCCAGCAATCAGGAGTCTGACTTCTCGAAAGACTTATTCCCATTGCTATTGGAACAAGACGAGCCGATGTACGGCTACGTTGCCCAAGGATATTGGTGCGATGTAGGTCATTTAGATGCTTACCGAGAGTCTCAATATGATGGCTTACATCAAAAAGTTAAATTAGACTTTGCTTACGAGCAAGTGTCTCCCGGACTGTGGATAGGTCAGAACACTCATATCGACCCCTCAGCCAAAATTGAAGCGCCTGCACTGATCGGGAATAACTGCCGGATTGGGGCACGAGTGCATATCGAACCAGGAACCTCAATTGGTGACAATGTGACGATTGGAGCTGACGCAAACTTGAAGCGTCCAATTGTCTGGAATGGAGCGATTATTGGCGAGGAAGCGCATCTGCGGGCTTGCGTAATTGGTCGTGGTACCAGAGTTGATAGGCGATCGCACGTTTTGGAAGGAGCCGTCGTGGGTTCGCTCTCTACCGTTGGGGAAGAAGCGCAAGTTTCGCCCCAGGTGCGTGTTTGGCCTAGCAAACAAATTGAATCGGGCGCGACATTAAACATTAACTTGATTTGGGGTCACACGGCTCATCGCAATTTGTTTGGGCAACGCGGTGTGAGTGGGTTAGCGAATATCGACATCACTCCAGAATTTGCTGTCAAACTGGGTGCAGCTTACGGTTCCACATTAAAGCCCGGCTCCCAGATCACCATCTCCCGCGACCAGCGGAATATTTCCCGCATGGTCAGTCGCGCTTTGATTGCGGGTTTGATGTCGGTGGGTATTCACGTCCAAAACCTGGAAGCAACGGCAATCCCAATTTCCCGCACCGTCATTCCCACTTACTCGGTTGCCGGAGGTATCCACGTGCGGGTGCATCCAGATCGACCCGACCACATTTTGATCGAATTTTTCGATCGCAAGGGCATCAATATCTCGAAATCCCAAGAGAAAAAAATTGAGGGAGCTTATTTTAAGGAAGACTTGCGGCGAGTCCAGATTCAAGAAACTGGAAATGTCGCCTACCCCAGCCAGGTGCTAGATGTTTACAGCACGGCGTTTGAGAATCATCTCAATACGGGGGCAATTCGCAACTCAGGCTCGAAGGTAGTCATTGACTACGTTTATGCAGTTTCAGGAGCCATCCTGCCACAACTGTTGGCAAAATTTGGCTGTGATGCTGTGGTACTGAATGCCAGCTTGAATCAAACCGGACTGGCTGCGGCAGAACGAGAAGCGTTGCTCAATCAGCTGGGTCATGTGGTAGAAGCGCTAAAAGCAAATTTTGGCGTCCAGGTATCAGCAAACGGAGAACAGTTAATTTTGGTGGATGAATCGGGTACGCCGATTCGCGGTGAAATGTTGACAGCGCTGATGGTTAACATGATTCTAACCGCTCATCCCAGAGGAACGGTGGTGGTGCCGGTGCATAGCAGCAGTGCGGTAGAACAGATTGCTCGTCGCCACGATGCTAAGGTGATTCGCACGAAGGCAAATCCCACGGCGTTGATGGAAGCGTCTCAAGCGAATCCGAATGTAGTACTGGGTGGCAGTGGGGAAATGGGCTTTATTTTTCCACAGCTGCATCCAGGGTTTGATGCCATGTTCTGCATTGCCAAGATGATGGAGATGCTAACGATGCAAGAGCGAAATCTGGCGGCGATCCGCGCCGATCTCCCCCGGGTTTACCACAAGAGTTACACGGTGCGCTGCCCCTGGACGGCAAAAGGAGCCTTGATGCGCCATTTAGTAGAAACCCACCCAGCCGAACATCTGGAATTAGTGGATGGAGTGAAGATTTGCAACTACCAGGATGATAGCTGGGTGCTAGTGTTGCCCGATGCCGGTGAGCCGTTGGTGCATATCTTCGCCAATAGTAATGACCGGGATTGGGTTGATGAAACCTTACGGGAGTATCGCGGTCGGGTTCAATCGTTTGTTGACCAAGAGGAAGGTGTGGAGGAAGTTAAATTGCAATTGGTGTAGGGTGTTAGGTAATCGGTAATCGGTGAAGAGCGATCGCTCCTTCATCCTTGGTTATTCGCTGATGACGAATGGCTAATTGCGAATAACCAAGTTCCCCGTCACCATACCCATTTTTGGGTCTTCTTTGGTACATTTGTTCTATTATGAATGAGGCCGCTCGGTTCAGCGCGAGGATCTTGGAGTTATGAACAGCTGCATTTTAATGGCGGAGATTATCAGGGAACCGCAACTTCGTTACACGCCGGATACCCAAACGGCGGTTACGGAGATGATGGTACAGTTTCCTGGACTGCGGGCGGAAGACCCCCCGGCAACGGTGAAGGTCGTCGGCTGGGGCAATTTAGCGCAAGAAATTCAGGGAAGTTTCAAGAAGGGCGATCGCGTCATCCTTGAAGGTCGCCTGACGATGAACACCATTGACCGGCAAGAAGGTTTTAAAGAAAAACGCGCCGAGTTGACGGTTTCCCGGATTCACAAAGTGGCAATCGATACAGATTTTGACACTTCGGTAGCCGAATCGGCTCCTCCCAGCAATGTCGTTCCAATGGGTTCTCGTCGTCCTAGCTCCGCACCCGCTGATGACAGCGATGGGGGAATGTCTGGAGACTTCCCAACAGAGGAAACACCGCCCAGTCGCGTTCCCACACGAACGGGCAGCCGTTCCACCCCACCGCCTCAAGGAGATATCGACGACATCCCCTTTTAGCCGTCATGGGTCATGAGTCATTAGTCTTTGGCAACATATTCATGGCTAAGGGCTAATCACTCGTAACTAATCGCTATTTGTGAAGATAATCGCCCAAAAAATCGAAGGGATCTTCGTCATCCCAACAAGGTTCAGGCCACAACCAGATGAGGTTGTGGTTAATATCTGCTTCGATTTCCTCACTGTCATCTCGTTCAAATAGCACTGCCAGTGCTGTCACGTCTCGCTCTCGCAAAGGCATGAGCGATGCGCCTTGAGTGCCTAAGTCATAGCTTTTCTTGGTTGAAAGGCCATAGGATATCAGAGCGTTTTCCCCAGCCACATAGCGCGCGGAAGGCTCGCTCTCAAGCTTTGACCTACAGAGGGCGAGTTCTAGGGGGAAGGTGGTGCTGTCGTTGCTAGATGAAGGGATAAGCATGGGTGCATACCGTAACAGCGTGGCAGCAGCTATATAAGCGAAGCGATCGCGCATAAAACCTAGAGCAGTCTTTCGATTCTGCGTAGATTCCGCGTAGAAGTGCTTCGCCTTCGCCTTTCTCGGCGGCAGAACGTTTTGCTTTCCAGCCTTGTTTCGCTTGCCGTTCCGGTTGCCAGCGATCTTTCTGGTCCGTCGCAGTAAATGCACAACCCCTTACACCACAAAAGAGCGTAAGACCCCTTAATCAAGATAATTACTTTCTGGGTAGGAAGTTGTATTCTAACTTTCTGCTCTGCAACTGTCTATCTATCAATTTATGTAGGCACAAATTATCTAGGCACAAAGTAGTGCCACTTCTACAAGGCAAACTAAGCTTTACAAAAATTTACAACTAAGCCCTAATTATGAGGCGAACTCTGAGGAAGTGAAGTAATTTTGTTTAAGTAGCTCTGTTCACTCCTCCTCAAAAAATAGCCTGTGTTTCAACTTTTATACGTTCTGGTTCATGCAATCCAGCCAGTTTTAGTACCTCTATGCTTTTTGTGTGCGTGGATGTTGCTCCTTTTGATTGGCTGGAGTTTATTTAGTACGATCTCCGCGAGTTTTACCAAAGCGAAGCAAATGCACAGCGTACCCTGTACCAATTGCCGATATTTTACCGGCGATTACCGGCTCAAGTGTACCGTGCAACCCAGTATTGCCCAGACTGAAGAGGCGATTAACTGCTCTGACTATCGTCCAATTCCGGGTTTTTCGTTCCATTCTCAAGACACAATTTGACACTGCTCGGCGTAAACGCGCGAGATTCTTTCTTCAACCAGTTGATTTGCTCGTTGATGTCACCACCCGCGAGTAGAGATCGGTCTGTCCGAAAGCGTTAATTCCGGCGTGCCCCGCCGTATTTATAGCAATCGCCAAGGTAATTAGGACGACAAGCATAAGACATGCTCGATTGCATCTCGCAAACAATTAAACTGGTCGAGTTGTTTGCGGATGCGGCTCTTGAGCCAAGACCAGCAGTTCTCAATTTTGTTGAGGTCGGGGGAGTAAGGTGGTAAATACCAAAGTTGAGCACCAGCCGCTCGAATCAACTGCTCAATCCGCCCGCCCT